>JALXCH010000500.1 GCA_026991005.1 Calditrichia bacterium
CCACTTTCACCGAGGCGTGCTGCAGGCCAGGACCTCCAAGCTGCACCGCCTCGGCAGAGCCGCTCCACTGCCAGCCAAAGGGCATCAGAATGTGCACGGTGCGCAGGGTGTCGCTGGCATTGCTCCACAGAGCAAGGGTTACAGAAGTGCTCTCACCGGGGTTCAGGCTGTCCACATCCAGGGTGGCAAACCCGCTGCCATCGCCTACCAGTCCCAATCCCGGTTTGGTAATATCTTCCTGATATCCGACCAGCACCTGACCGGCATTGTTGTAAATATCCAGGGGACCCCGGGCGGTCACGGTATCGCCCACAGCAAAGGAGGTTAAGTTTAACCCGGCAGTATCCCAGATGCGCACTGTGCAGGGACCACTACCGTCATCCACAATGATGTTGGTGCCTCCACCCGCCGAGTACATGTCCGTAATTTCGCCCTGAACTTCCACAAATGTACCTTCCCACTCTGTGCCGGTGGCTTCTACGGTCTGTAATTTCAGGGGAGTCGGCAGAGGCTGATTCTCTGCCAGTACTTCGGCGGTGTAATTGGTAATCTCGGTGACTCCGTTGTACTCCTCCACTGTTCCGGTAACCACCACCAGATTTCCCCGCTTAATTTTCGTGTCCACGCTCCCACTCTGGAATACGTTAATTCCGTATCCGGATTTGTCCTGCACGTAAGCATCTGTCCAGGAAGTAGTGGTAACTCCGGCGCCCAGAGTAACAACACCCAGAATGGTGACCTGCTGCCCCAGATAGTTCGCCGTGTTCAGTTGAATTGCGGAGATGGGGATAGCTGCCACACCCTGCCCTACCTGTACGCGGGGAGGATTGGCAATGGGAGTCAGCACTCCCCCGGCAGTAGCGGTACTGATGGAAAAGGTGGAAAAAGTGTCTTTGTTGGGGGACGTTAAATTGTGAACGATAATTTGTCCGGAAGCGCTGCTGCTGATGGCAGCACCGGCAATTTGCACGGTATTTCCCTGCACGGTGGCGGTAGCTGCGGTAAATCCTGCTCCGGAAAGGCTCACATCCGCGGCACTCTGGCTCCATTGCCAATCCGAGGGAATGGTGAGGGAGAGGGTTTCCAGTACGTAGCTATCCTCCCCGGTAATGGAAAAAGTGAGAGTGAGGTTGCTCTGGTTCACGCCCACTGAATCCGGAGTAACGCTGGCGATTCCGCTGCCGTCCCCCGGGTTGGTGGTAAGCTTCTGAATATCTTCCTGATAGCCCACCGCTACCTGCCCGGCGTTGTTGTAAATGTCCAGCGGTCCGCGGGCAATAACCAGATCGCCCACGGCAAAATCGTTCAAATTCAATCCGGCGGTATCCCAGATGCGCAGGGTACACTCACCGGAACCGTCATTCACCTTAATATTGGTGCCTCCACCCGCTGCGTACATATCGGTAATTTGCCCCTGCACTTCCACGTAGGTGCCTTCCCACTCCGTGCCATTTGCTGCCGCGGTGGAAAGATGGAGCGGTGCCGGCAGCGGTTCATTTTTCGCCAGAACCTGTACCGTGTAATCGATGATTTCGGTGACTCCGTTGTATTCATCCACCGTGCCAATGATGCGAACACGGTTGCCGCGCGCCAGTGCCGTATCCACAGTATTGCTCTGGTACACATTGATGCCGTACCCGGAGGTATCCTGCACGTAAGTATCGGTCCACGCGCTGGTGGTGATGCCCGCTCCCAGGGTCACCACCCCTTCAATCATCACCTGCTGCCCCAGGTAAGCGCTGGTGTTTTGCTGAATTTCCCGGATGGAAATCAGGGACATTTTTTTCCAGACCACAACCCTGGGGGAGTTTTCAATTTCCTTGAGGGCGCCACCGGCAACGGTGCGCACGGTAAACACGGAGATTTCCGGCTGATGCGGTGCCTGCAACCCCGCAACCTGCGCCACCCCGCTATCCGTCTGGGTAATCTGGCATTGAGAAATGAAGATAGTGTCCTGCACCACACTTACCGTTGCGGCAGAAAATCCCGGAGCGCTCAAACTTACGTCCCCTGCGTTACCACTCCAGCTCCAACTGGCGGGAATGGTAAGAGCCACTTTGGTCAAGGTGTCGGCAATATTTTCTTTAAAGGTGAAGGTAAGGGTAACGGTGGAATCCACCAGTACCGAGTCGGGAGAAACGGTGGCCACTCCGCTGCCGCTTCCGGAGGGAAGCTCCAGGTCGGTGCTGCCCGGGGTGGGATTGGCAAGGGCGTAACTCTGGGAGATGTCCTCGCTGGTTTCGTCGTGTCCGGAAATGCCGTTCCCACCACTGAAAGTTTCGTTTACTTCCGCCAGCGAGATCCGGGTCATGCTTTTCCCGGAAATGGGTGCCGGGTAAAACGACACCTGACTGGTGACCGGTGTGTCGTTGAGGTAGGTGGATGGATCGCTATCCCCATCCGGGCCATCAATGGAAATGCCGGATTTATCTACAAAATTGCTGGTTGTACTCCCCCAGATGGCATAATCCACGTCTTTTACCAGATCGCTAATCCCATCCCAGTAGAACAGCATCACCATTTCGCTGGAATTGGCCAGGGAAGCAGAACTGCCCACGTAGAGGGCGTCCATGTCCGGGATGCTGCTGCTGGTTCCCCGGATTTCGTACTGTGCCGGGCCGCTGAAGTTCGCCCCATCCAGAGCGACGACCAGTACCCCGGCGGAATCGATGGTGGCTCCTGCAGGGAATTTCACCAGAAAATCGCTGCTGCTGGTGGAGAAATCCCCCACCACCAGGCGGTAGTAAGTGTTGTAATCGGACAGGTAAAAACTATCCAGCGCCACAGGAAACGGGTTGGGATTAAAGATTTCAATAAATTCTTCCGAGGATGGTGAAACCTCTATCTCCGAAATGAGTAAATGATTTTGGGCAATTATCAGGGACGGAATAAAAAACAAAATGAGCAGAAGTGACCGTAATCTCATAAAAATATTCTCCGCATTTTATCATAACACGTAAATGTCAATATATTGATTGCGCTAAATAGTGTCAAGATGGAAAAGAGAAATCAAAAGAAGGGTTTGTTTTTTACAGTAATCTTTATAAATTAAAAAATAAATTTTTGTGGGGTCGTAGTGAGACAGAACAAGAAAAAGCAGGAAATTGAGCGACTGGTGAAGCAGGGGGCGAAATTGCCGAAACATGTGGCAATTATTATGGATGGGAACGGTCGCTGGGCGCGGAAGCGAGGGTTACCGCGAGTGGCAGGTCACAGCGAAGGAGTGAAATCGGTGCGGGCTGTGGTGGAGGCAGCAGGGGAAATCGGAATTAAAGTGCTAACCCTGTACACGTTTTCCAAAGAAAACTGGTTGCGTCCCCGGCAGGAGGTCTCGGCTCTAATGCGCTTGCTGGTGAACACCCTGCGGCGGGAAATCAACGATTTGATGAAAAAGAATGTCCGGCTGCGTGCCATGGGCGATTTGAATGATTTACCGGAAGAGGCGTACGACGAAATTCTGTACGGCATTGAACGTACCCGCCACAACACAGGACTCGTCCTGAACCTTGCCCTCAGTTACAGCGGTCGCCAGGAAATTCTGGATGCGGTGCGCGCCATTGCCTACAAAATCAAAGCGGGCCTTCTACAACCCGAGGAAATTAGCGAGCAGATTTTCGCCAGCCATCTGTACACCAACAACCTCCCTGACCCCGATCTCCTCATCCGCACCAGCGGAGAATTGCGGGTGAGTAATTTTATGCTCTGGCAACTCTCTTACACCGAAATTTACGTCACCAAAACCTTGTGGCCGGACTTTCGCAAGGCGGAGTTCTACGATGCCATGATTAATTATTTAAACCGCGAACGCCGGTTCGGTAAAGTGAGTGAGCAATTAGTCCAAAATGCCACAGGATAACGATTACATGAAATCCTTCCACACCTGGCTAAAGCGGGTGTGGGACTTCCTTTACACCTTCCGCAAAATCATC
>JALXCH010000501.1 GCA_026991005.1 Calditrichia bacterium
ATGGTATTTAGCTGAAATAAATTCCAAAACCAAAAATCTGATTAAAAAACTAAATATGGACATACCTATTACGTAAATTTGGCGGAGTTAAGGTTTAATCTTTTGATTAAAACGCCTCAGTAAGTTATTACCTCTCATACTTTTTTTGAGACAATGTGGGGAACTGCTTTGAGAAACCGGGGGAAACTGCCGAGACCAACACCATTGCGGCACTACTTGCAGAAACCGGCAGAAGACTTATTTCAACTTGAAATGAAAGGTAATCACGCCGGTCTGGGGTTGCTGCTCCACATAATCCGGTAGCGGATTGAACCGCCAGGTTTTGAAGGCTTCCAAGGTAAGATTTTCCAGGCGGGTGTCTCCTTTTTGCAGGAGAACGGCCTGACCCACCAATCCGTTGGGAAGCACGGTAAAGCGGATTTTAATGGTGGCTTCCCGCTGGATATCCGGGGGAAATTCGGGAAGACGTTTCTGGTAGATTTCGCGTTTGATTTCCCCCTCCCAATCTATCTCGAACTGGCGGTCAATATTCAAACTCACTTTCTGGGTGCCCTGCAACAGTTTTTCATCCAGCCGTTTTTTGAATAGACCCTTGTCCACCGCCTTCTCTCGCCGGGTAAAAGTGGGTGCTGTGGCGGGATGCTTCAGTGCAGGTGGCGGGGCGACGGTAGTTTTCTTCTCAATGTGGGCAGGCGGAGTAAACTTTTCGCTTTCCGGTTGCACCTTCTCCACAATCTCCTCTTCATTCAAATCCAGTTCCCGCCGCTCCGGGAGTTCCAGCTTTTCCGGCAGATGGGATTGCTGCTGCGGAACGGTTTCGGTCTCGGCAGTTTCCCGCTGTGGTGCCGGTTCGGTGATCCTGGCGGGGGCTTCCCACCCACCGGAAATGGTCACCTCGGTAAACTCCTCCACCATCGGCTGAAAGCGTACATGAATCAGCCAGAAGAGAAGCAGGAGTAGCAGGTGAACCGCCACCGTCCCCAGTACAGACACGACCTGTTCATCTTCAATAAAACGCTTCATCATCCCATCTCGTCCTTTACTCCTCCCAATTTAGTACTGCTTTTCCCCGCAACTGAACATCGATAATTCCTTTTCCCTACCGGGCGATTGCCAGAGGTCTCCCATCAGGCCGCCCGAAACCTCCTCTTCGCCCAATTTTCATTTTTTGGGCATGGTAGCGATTAAAAATTTTTCTGCCCCGGCAGCTTTGCAGATGTCCATCACCTGCACCGCCAGCGCCAGCTTTACATCGCGGTCTGCCCGCAGAACAATCACCTGTTTCTCTCCGCTCACCAAAAACCGCCGCAGCTCGGCGCCCAGCTTGCCTAGGGAAATTTTATTATCGTTTAAATAAATGGTTCCGTTCTTGGTTACCGTGACGTAAATGCTCTTCTCCGAGTGAACCGCTGCCGTTTCGGTGCGGGGCAGTTGCACCTTGATTCCCGGTTGAATAATGAACGAAGAGGAAAGCAGGAAAAAAATGAGCAGCAGAAGCACAATATCCGTAAGCGAGGAGAAGCTAAACGAACTCAAATAGTTGTGTTCGGTTTCAAATTTCATGGCGCGCTTTCCCCTCCTGCTGGTTGGTGGTAAGCAGTTCCAGGAGATTGGTGGAACTGATTTCCATTTCGAATACAAAGCGCTGCACCCGGGAGACCAGGTAATTGTAAGCCAGCAGCGTTAAAATACCCACCAGCAAACCGGCGGCGGTGGTAATCAGGGCTTCCCAGATGCCGCCCGCCAGCACGGTGGCGTTCACATTGCCTCCCAATTCCTGAATGCGCATGAAAGCGCGAATCATCCCGGTAACCGTTCCCAAAAAACCGGTAAGCGGTGCCACCCCGGAAATGGTAGCCAGCGTGGCAAATCCCCGTTCCAGCTGGTAAATCTCCGCCCGTCCCGCACTTTCGATGGCATCCTTAATCTCCTCGCGGCTCTGCCCGTGCATCCGCAGCCCTTTTTCCAGTACTTTGGCAATGGGGCCCGGGGTATTGGCACAAAGCTCCAGCGCACTCTCCACATCGCCCCGCGAAAGATATTGCCGCAATTTAAGCAAAAACGCATTCAAATTGATTTTAGCTTTCCGTAACACCAGCATTCGTTCGATAAATACACCCAGCGCAATGAGAGAAAAAATCCCGATAAATATCATTAACCAGCCGCCTTTTGCCAGCACTGCAAGCAGACTCATGAACACCTCCTTCTATAATGAAATTCTTTACCAATATTCTTCTTCGGTGCCAATCCTGCCAGGCTTACTCCCGGCTTGTTTGCGGAAATGGCTCCCGCTGCCACCCCTTTCCGGGGAACTCCCGAAGCAACTCCGAATAGAAGATTAGACAATTCCGCAAACCCACGACCCGTTCCCCAATTTTGCCTTTTGTCTTTTTTCTTTTGTCTTATCTCTTTTCCCCGAAAACATTCTCCTTCTCAAAATAGCCCGCTTTTCCCGCAAGGAACACCTCCCACGCAGCAAATAGCCTTTCTTCCGCTTAGAACACCACCCTCAATCCGCCGAAAATTTCGAATCCCGCCCGGGGCATATCCTGCCACAGGTAGGGGGTTTGATTGAGAATATTGCGTGCCGACAGAATCAAACGCAGGTGGGGTGCAAAATGAATTTCCGCCTCCGCATTCAACAGCACATAGGGATCGAGCTTCTCCTGGTTACTCAAATCCACAAAGCGCGAGCCAACATACTGCAGATTGAGCCGCAACAGATGTTTACTCCAGAATTCCCATTCCACTCCCCCACGCAGTTCGATATTGGGAAGGTAGGGAACCTGCTTTCCCCATGCTTCCTGACCAATTCTCACAAATTCATCCACTTTGCTTTGCCGGAAAAGCCCCCATCCCTGCAACCGGAGGTATTTAAGCACCTCCCATTCTCCCCGTAAAGTGAACTCATTCAGGGTAAAACGATTTAGCATAGAAAAATAGGGTAAGGAGAGTGTAGATGAATTCTTGGTGGGGAAGCGATGGACTTCGTACGGCAGATAACCGGTGACGGGCAAATGACTTCCCCGCTGCATCACCGTGTGGAAGCGCAGATAGCGATGCGCATTTTGCTGGTAGTAAGCCCCAAACTCCAGCCGGAACTCATCCTCCCGGGAAAGGACGTCCTCGAAATTAGCAAAGGGGTAGAGGCGGGTTAACTGGTTCAGGGTCGTCAGGCGAAAACCCGGTCGATAGGCAGCATATATTCCCAGAGAATATTGGGGAGCAGTCGAAACGAAGATTTCAGGCTGCACGGCGATATGGCGCTGCGGGCCGGTCATCACCGCCGCTCGCAGATCATCCCACACATTCTGATAGTGCAGCGCTGCCTTCAGCACCATCATCTTCCATTGATACTGGATTCCCAGCCTTGCAGACAAAATGCGACCGTAGTACGAGCTTAACTCCGAAAGGGGTTCTGAAGTATGAGGATCGGAGAAGGCAATTTTTTCTTCCTGAAACGCTACCCTGGAAAACAGCGTGGTATTTTTGCCCGGAAGAAAGCGGAATTCTGCGCTGAGGCGGGTTCCTTTTCCATCGTACTGGATTTGATTGGTGTAAGCATCGGTATGATATTCTCCCTGAAGCAGGGTACGAAAGCGCGGGTGCCATTGCTGCCGCAACTCCCCATTTATATTCCAGGAGGTGGTTTCGGTTTTCAGGCTGTCCTGTTCCCGGGTAATAATTTCGTGGAAAATACCGCGGCGGGCAAAGGAATAATTGGTGCCCAGGCTCAACTGGTGTCCGCGCCGAAACTGATGGTGGAAACCGGCACGCATTCCGCTCTCGGTCCATTGGGCATTGGGTCGCCATCCATCGCTGCGCCCAAAACGGGCAGCAAAATAAGGCAGGAAGTGGTTCAGCTTGAACTGGGACTGCACTCCCACGCGGGTGGTATTGAAAGAACCGTAGGTTGCCCAACCATTCAGCCAGGGGAATTCGTACAGACGCAGCAGGGAAGGTTTCACCCGGGAGAAACGGAATCCAATTTGCGGAGATTGTTTCTGCCAGATGCTGCGGTTGGGTACCCAGCGTAGGGCAACATTGCGAAAGATTTGCACCCGTTCCTTCTGCGGCAGGCGGATGCGCTCCAGCCCCACGATGGTGTATTCCTGAAGCTGAATTTCGGGAAGCGGTTTGCGTTCCGCCCGGCTGGTGTCGCTTTGTTGGGCTTGCAGTGGAGGGCTGAAGAGCCATAGCAGTAGAACGAAGAAAGGCACCCAAACGGCCAGTCGCCGGGAATCTGCTTCGCGGCGGAACATCATTCCCCGAATTAGAATGTGCACCCGCTTCATCATAATGTTTTCAGGCGCTCCTTTGCTTTTTTGCTGATTTTTTCCGCAGCAAATTTATCCACCACTTCCTGGTAAATTTTTCGAGCCTGCTCCTTCTGCCCCATCTTCTCGTAAGCCAGCCCGGCCTGGTAGAGGGCACGCGCCACCCAGCCGGGATAGGCAGAATACACATATTTTACCCGCAGATAATTGGTCACCGCTTCCTGATAATTCCCCTGCTGGAAGTAGAGATCGCCCAGCACCTTCTGGGCTTCGGCGGCAAGCTCATCATTGCGATCGCGGATGACCTTTTCCAGCAACTGTCGGGCATCCTCCCCTTTGCCGCGCAAAATCTCCACCCGCGCCAGCTCGATGCGCGCCCGGTAGGCACTAAAAGAGGTGGGCGCCACCGAAATAGCTTTGCGAAATGCTTCCGGCGATTTATCGGGTTGAGCAGATTTGTTGTAGGTAATTCCTATCTGCAAATACACTTCGCTAATAAAAGCGGGGTCCTGATTCCGCACAAATTTCCCTTTCAGAATGCGCTGAAACTGTTGCAGTGCGGCCTGCGCTTCACCTTTTTCCCGCAACAGAATTCCCAGTTGAAAGAGGGCATCGGGAACTACATCGCTTTCGGGGTACTGGCGCAGCACCTGGCGGAAGGCAGCTGCCGCTTTATCCCATTCCTTTAAATTCACATAGCTTAACCCAATCCAGTAACGGGCTTTGGGCGCCATCAAAGAACCGGGATACTGCTTCAGGAAACGCTGATAAGCCGCAATCGCCTCCTGAAACTTCCCCTGCCCGAAATAAAAATCCCCGCGCCGGAGCAGCAGCTCCTGACTCAATTTGCTATCCGGATGCTGGCGGATGTAATCGTCCGCAATGCGGAATGCTTTTTCCACCTCGCCCATCTGCATGGCCGCCCATTGCAAACCGCTGATGGCATCGCCCACCAGTGCACTGTCGGGGAATTTCCGTAGCACCTCCTCGTACCAGATCATGGCCGCGCGGAAATCCCGTTTGTTGTAAAAGGCATCGCCCAATTCGTAATACACCCGGGGCACCAGTTCGCTGTCCGGAAATTTTTTAATGAATGCTTTGTACTGCTGAATGGCGTGGTCGAAATCGTTCTGCTTAAAATAGCTCCGGGCAATCAGGTACATGGCGTTGGCATCGTACTCCCCGGTGCGGTCATCGTTCAGCAAGCGGGTAAATTCCTTCCGGGCTTCAGGATATTTTTCCTGTTTGAAATAACACATCCCCATCTGGAAAATTGCCCACTCCCGCTCGCTGCCTTTGGGAAAACGTTGCAGATATTTCCGGTAGTTTTGAATCGCTCCCGGATAATCCTTCTGGGCAAACAGGGCATCGGCCTGGCGCAGCAGGGCATCCGCCAGGTACTGGGGATTCTGCGTGATTTGCGCCAGTTTGCGAAACTCCTGTACAGCCTCGCGAAAACGGCGCGTCTGGTAATAGCTCCAGGCCAATCCGTAGTGGGCATCGGAGGCGTAAGCATGGTTGGGATAAGTTTTGAGAAACGTCTGGTAAGCCCGGGCGGCGGCATCGTATTCTCCCTGATTGTACAGTGCTTCGGCCAGCCAGTACCGGGCATCGGCGCGCAGGGCTCCCCGGGGATACTTCTCCAGATATCGGCGGAAATCCCCCGCCGCCTCCGCATACCGCTCCAGCTGAAAGGCACACCATCCCAATTTAAAGACCACCTCTTCCTGCAGCTCCGGTGCAGCACCGGTAATCTGTTTCAACACCTGGTACGCTTGCTGGTATTCTTTCAGCCCAATCCAGCAATCCGCTGCCATTTTTTGCGCCGCCGGAAGCAAATCGCTATGGGGGAACAGCTCTGTGAGCTTGTTTAAATATTTTAACGCTTCGCGATAGCGATCCTGCTGGAATTCCAGTTCAGCCAGTTCGTACAGCGCATCGTCGGCAAATTCATTTTCCGGATGGGTAATCACCAGTTCGTTCAGGAGGCGGGTGGCTTCCGCAGTGTTGCCGATATTTTTCTGGCACACTCCGCTGTAAAACAACGCCTTCAACCCGATAGGCGAATCCCCTTTCCCTCCCGAAATTTGATGAAATATGCGATACGCCTCCGGATAATTCTTCTGGCTAAAGTAGCTCCAGCCCAGGGAGAAAAGCGCCTGCCAGTACACCTCGCTGTTGGGAAACTCCCGAATCACTCGCTGGTACAGCTCGCGGGCTTTTTCCACCTTTCCCTGGGCAAACAGCGCTTCCCCAATGAGGAACAGTCCCTGAGGTTTGAAGCGGTCCCGGGTGTCTTTCTTCAAACCGGTAAAGGTGCTCTCGATGGCTTTGTCGTATTCACCCAGTTCATAAAAAATATTTCCGCGGATGAAGTAGGCTTCCAGGCTCAAATCATGTTCCGGGAATTCGGAGATGAGCTTCTGGTACACCTCCAGGGCTTTGCGAGGCTTGCCGCTTTCCTGATAAATCCAGCCCAGACTGTAATAGGCGTAGGCTTTGATGTCTGCCCCGGGATACTTCCAGATGGCATTCCAGTAGGCTTGTTCGGCTTCCTGGAACTGCCGTAATTTGTAATAGCTTTCGCCAATCCAGTAGTATGCTTCGGCAGAGAGTTCACTCCGGGGGAATTGTTCCGGCACCTGCTGCAAGGTCTGGATGGCGCGGTGAAATTCGTTGTTTTTATAGTAAGAAAGCCCCAGGCGGAAGGTGGCTTCGGCACGCAGGGAACCATCGGGATAGCGGTTTAAATATTCCGAGTAAAGTTGAATGGCTTCGGGATAACGGTTCAGGAAAAAATTACATTCGGCCTGAAGGAAGAACACTTCGTCCTGCAAAGGGGAGTCCGGGTATTTTTGCATGAAATCTTGCAACTGCTTCAGCGCCAGTTCATACATGCCGTCATCGAACAGACCCCGTGCCGTCAGGAAGTCCTGCTTTTGCAGCTTGGAGATTTGGGCAGTGGAACTATGGGGAACGGCGAGCAATACACTTAAAAACAATCCCAGAAATACGCGTTTCAGCATCGGCACACCCCTTCTCGTTTCCGTTTAAAATATAGCGGTTGGAATCAAGTTTGGCAAAGGAAAATCACACCTCTCCGGGCTCTTCCACCGGTCATTTCGGTGCAGCAGCCCGAATCTCCGCTCCCCCGTCGTTTTTATTCATTTCCCGGGGAACTGAAATCAATTCTCAAACCCATGTCTGTAAACTTTTTTCGAGTACGCAACCCCTCGGGCAAACGGTTCGGGTGATGCTCAAATTCCTTCTACCGCAAATCGCTCAATTCCCAATCCCGATTAAACAGGTGTTTTTCCACCCACTGAAATTCCCGTTTCATCTTGGTCATCTGATGCCGGAGTTCCCGTAGTCCATGCCCTTCGCGCGGAAACGCAATAAAGCGCACCGGGCAGCCCATGCGTTTCAACCCCCGGTACATTTCCAGACTCTGGGGAAACGGTACCCGACGGTCTTCTTCGCCGCATAAAATAAGGGTGGGGGTACGGGCGTGCTCCACATAGGTGACGGGAGATTTTTTCATGTAGTAATTCTGCCGCAGGTAAGGGGGACCCAGATGCCAGATTTCCCGAATGTACTGCACATCCGTCTGGGCATAAAACGAATACCAGTTAGCGCCTCCGGCTCCGGAACAGGCAGCCCCAAAACGCTGGAAGTGGGTAACCAGCCAGTTGGTCAGGTGTCCACCGGCGCTCCAGCCCATCACTGCCAGATGGTGAGGGTCGGCAATACCTTCGCGAATCAGGTAATCGATGCCGCTGATGATGTCGTCGATATCCTTCTCGAAGTAATGCCCCAGAATAGAACGCATCACCTCGTCCCCGTAACCGGTACTGCCTCGATAGTTAGGCTGGAAGATGGCGTACCCGTGGGCGGCCCAGACCTGGGGATAAGTCACCCAGCTACTTCCAAAATAATTGCGGTAGGAGGATTCCGGTCCTCCGTGCAATTGCACCACCAGAGGAAACGGTTTCTGTGCACCGCTGGTGGGAAGAATGAGAATTCCCTCCACGGTAAACCCGTCCGAACTTTGCCAGTGGATGGTGCGGTATTCCGCCAGGGGGAAATCCCGAAGCCAGGGGTTCAACCGGGTAAGCTGTTTACCGGGCAGTTTCTTGGGATGCGCCAGAAACACCTCGTAAGGCCGCCGGGGAGTGGAATTCAAGTACACCAGTTGATTAATTTTCGGTTGATAATGTAAAAATCGGATGCTGTGCTCCCCGCTGGTAAGCTGCTTCACTCCGCCTTTTTTGCGATTCAGGCTAAAAATCTGGGTATTTACACCCATGTTGGCGATGAAGTAAATCTCCGTTCCCTTCCGGTTCCACACGTAACGGAACACCTGGTAGCGGAAATCCGGTAGCAAATCCACCACCGTGCCACTGGCAATATCCAGCAAAAAAATGGAGTCCTGGTAGTAGGTTTCCAGCTGGCTGTTGGCATCGGAAGTAAAGGAGAGGTAGCGTCCGTCCGGCGACCAGGCAAGTTGGCTTTCGGCAATGGAATTGTGGGTCAGTTGTTCCTGGGTGCCATCCTGCAAGTTGAACAGGTAAACCTCCCGCTTCAGATAATCGTCCAGCCGCGGGGTAGGCGCTGCCACCAGCGCGATGCGCGACTCGTCCGGAGACAAAACAAATTCCCGAATGGAATATTCGGCAAAGGTCAGCTGCTTTTTTTCTCCGGTTGTCCGGTCGTACACCCAGAGTTGCACCGGTTTCTGATTTTCGTCATAAAAATAGGCGTCATCCTTTCTTTTCCGGGCCTGTTGTTCCTCCCGCGTCAAACTATCCCGTGCCAGGAAGTAAATCTTCTCTCCGTCCCGGGTGAGCTGAAAGGCCGTAATATCCGCCGGGTGGGCAAACACCCGGTGGGATTCTCCCCCATCGTTAGGAAGGGCAAACAAATTGCGATGTCCCCCGGCTTTGGCCAGATAGTAAATCATCCCTCCGTCCGGAGACCAGCGGGGATGGCTCTGGCTCTGATGCCCGAAAGTGAGTTGAACCGTTTCCCCGGTGGCCGTTTCTACCCTCCACAAATGGTACACCCAGCGGTTGGCCACTGTGTCCGCTTCTGCCACGCGAAACAAAACGAACTTTCCGTCCGGCGAGAGGCGCGGTTCGTACGCTTTGTGAATTCGAAACATTTCCCGAAAACCAAACCGGGGCGCCTCTGCCCGGCTCAGCCCAACAATGAGTAATTGCCAGATAACAACCCAGTAAAAAATCCGTTTCATAAGAACCTCGTTAAATTTTCCATTGGTGAATTGCCAAACCTGCTGTAACGCTGCCCGCAGCGCGTTTTTCTCCCGGAAAAACGTGGCGATTAGATTTCCCGGGTAGCTTGCTGCAACCAGGCTCGTTCCGCTTCATTTAAGAAAGGCGAAAGCACCTCCCGCACCCGGCGATGGTACTCGTTTAACCACCGACGTTCGGCGGGAGTTAACATTTCCACCGCCACCAATTTCAGGTCAATGGGACACAGGGTGATGGTCTCGAAGGTGTAAAATTCGTTTTCCCCGGAACTGAAGTCCTCATCCTTCACCGTAAGCACCAGATTTTCGATGCGAATTCCGTACGCGCCTTCCCGGTAGTAACCGGGTTCGTTGGACGTTACCATTCCCACTTCCATGGGCACACCAATTCCCCGGTAGTAAGAAATTCCCTGCGGCCCCTCGTGCACATTCAGGTAGGAACCCACTCCATGTCCGGTACCGTGCCCGTAGTTTAATCCCACATCCCACAGCGGTTTCCGGGCAATGGTATCCAGCTGGTTACCGGCGGTGTTGCGGGGGAAGCGGGTAAGCGCCAGCTGAATGTGCCCTTTAAGTACCCGGGTGAAATGCTCCTTCTGCTCCCGGGTGGGACTCCCCAGCGCCACAGTGCGGGTAATATCGGTGGTGCCATCCAGATACTGACCACCGGAATCGAAAAGAAAAATGCCCTCGGGTTGCAGCTCCACATCACTCTCCGGAGTGGCGGAATAATGCACAATGGCGCCGTGCGCCCCGTATGCGGAGATGGGATGGAAACTGGGCCCCTGGTAGTTTTCCTGCTCCCGGCGAAATTTCTCAGCCTGCTCGGCAGCGCTGATTTCAGTAACCCCACCGGCAGGAACAGCCTGTTCCAGCCAGTGTAAAAATTTAACCATCGCCACACCATCCCGCACATGTGCCTGGCGAAATCCCTCAATCTCGGTCTCATTTTTAATGGCTTTAAACCAGGTAATGGGACTGTCTTTAAAGAGAAGCTCCGCACCATTTTGTAACACATCCACCACCCAACGACTGACTGTTGCGGCATCCAGCCACACCCGCGCTTTCTGGTGGGCTAACTGCTCCAGATGCGTTTTGAAATCCTCGTAAGGAAATATTTCTACCTGTCCTTCCAGATGTTTCCGCAACTCTTCCGTCACCTTGTAGGAAGGAATAAACAGCCGGGCGTCTTTTTCGGTGACGATGGCGTAGGAGATAACCACCGGATTGTATTCCACATCGTTTCCCCGGATATTCAGCAGCCAGGCGATGGCATCCAGAGTGGTGATCACATGGGCATTGGCACGCACCTCGGCCATTTTTTCACGCACCCGGTTCAGTTTGCTTTCCACCGTTTCCCCGGCAAACCGGAGGGGATGGGGTCGGGCGGGCGCCCGGGGGAATTCCGGACGATCTTCCCAGATGGCATCCACCAGATTATCCTCGATGGATTTGAGGGACAATCCCCGGGTGCGAAGCTCCTTCTCCAGCTTCTCCGCTTCTTTGTGGGAAAACAAGCGGGGGTCAATCCCCACCGCATCTCCCGGTTGCAGCACCGAGCCCAACCAGGCGGGAATATCCGGTGTTTCCGGTAAACCGATTTTAAACAAACGAATCCCGGTACCCTGTAATTGCTCTTCCGCCTGTAAGAAGTAGCGGGAATCGGTCCACAGGCCAGCTTCCTGTAAGGTAATCACCAGCTCCCCCGCCGAGCCGGTAAAACCGCTCAACCACTGCCGCCGCTGCCAGCAAGCCGGAACGTACTCACTGCCATGGGGATCGGTACTGGGTACCAGGTAAGCCTGAATCTTATGCTGCTCCACGAGGTGTCGTAAAGCTTGCAAACGTTCGGGAATCATTATAAGCTCCTTCATTAAAATCTGTTGTTTAACTGGCAAAACTGTTTCATTTTGAATAAACGTTCTTTAAAGGGAACCAGAATCAGGGAAAGATCGCGCCGGAACAAAGCAGCAAGAACGTTTCCAGTTCAGTCTTAATCTTCCCTTTCTCCTGGTAACTGCTTCCGGAATATAATAAGGAAAGGGGGCGAGAAAAATTCATTCCCAACTTTCTAAGGAAGTTCGAAATGCTGGTACAAACGGAAAGAAAAACATCTTGATTTCATTAAGAAAGAAATCTAAATTTGGTGTTCGAAGAATTGGGCCCATAGCTCAGTTGGTTAGAGCAGTCGACTCATAATCGACTGGTCCCAGGTTCGAGTCCTGGTGGGCCCACAAACACAGGAGGATGTTCTTGAAAGTCCAGGCAGGAATCGGAAAAACGATTTCTATTCTTTTAAACATTTTGTAATAACCAGATGCACTCACCACCAGATGAGTGCATTTTTTTTATCTCAAAATTCATAAGGAGGTCAAATTGAAAAAAGTTGTGGAACGTTTGGTCAAACTGCAGGAGATCGATACTCATTTTGACGACTTGCAACTGCAGAAGGGTGATTTACCCATGATGATTGAAGAGACGGAGGAGGAGTATCGAAACAAGGTGGAAAAGAAAAAAGAGCTGGAAGAGAAACTGGCCAAAGGGGAGGCAGACCGGCGCATGTTTCAGTCCGAGATTGATGCCGGTAAAGAATTGTTGAAGAAGTACGAGGAACAACTGTACCAGGTTAAAACCAACAAAGAATACGACGCCATCTCCCTGGAAATTGACACAAAAACCATGGAGATAAAGGAGTTAGAAAACAAAATTCTTCAATCCCTGGAGGAGGAGGAAGAATATAAAAAGACCATAGCCGAGCTGGAGAGTGAAATTACCCGTCTGGAAGAACAGCTTAATGAATATAAAAAAGAGCTGGAAGAGATTACCCAGCAAACTCAGGCAGAGGAAGCGCGCTTAAAGGCCGAACGGGAGAAAGTGGTTGCCGAGATTGACGAGCGGCTGTTGCGGCAGTACGAGCGCATTCGCAAAGCCAAGGATGGTCTGGCCGTAGTACCCATTCGGCGCAATTCCTGTGGCGGGTGCTACTCCACCATTCCGCCCCAAAAAATTGTGGAAATTCGGGAACTAAATCGGCTGTACACGTGTGAATATTGTGGTCGGATACTGGTGTGGCTGGACGAAGAATCGAACGGTAACGGATAACGGCTTATCGGTTGCGGGTCAGGCGGTCGCCTCCGCATTCTTCGGGAGTGCGGGGGAGGAAAGTCCGAACTCCGCAGGGCAGGGTGCCCGGAGAAAATCCGGGGGCATCGGGACGAAAGTCCCGGTGTACGGAAAGTGTCACAGAAACCATACCGCCCCG
>JALXCH010000502.1 GCA_026991005.1 Calditrichia bacterium
GCTGGAAATGGCTGGGAACCCTGTTCGCCATTTTTGCAGCAGTGGCGGCTTTTGGGATTGGAAATATGGTGCAATCCAATTCCGTGGCAGATGCCGTACAGGCAACCTTTCACATTCCCCTTTCCGTTACCGGAGTAGTTTTAATGGTCGCCACAGGACTGGTGATTATTGGCGGAATAAAGAGCATCGGTCGCGTTACAGGCGTTCTGGTACCGTTTATGATTGTTTTTTACATGGGTGGCGCACTGGTGATTATTTTGTTGAAAATCTCTGCCCTTCCACAGGCTTTGTATCTGGTGGTAAAACAGGCATTTACCCCCACTGCGGCTGCAGGTGGATTCCTGGGTAGCACGGTGATGCTGACCATCCGGATGGGAGTGGCGCGGGGAGTGTTTTCCAATGAATCGGGTCTGGGAAGCGCTCCCATTGCAGCCGCTGCCGCCCAGACCAAACATCCCGTCACCCAGGCACTGGTTTCCATGACCCAGACCTTCATCGATACCATTGTGGTGTGCAGCATGACGGGACTGGTGCTCATCCTCACCGGAACCTGGAACAGCGGTAAAAACGGAGCGGAACTTACCTCTTTTGCTTTCCAGCACGGACTTCCCGGGCAATGGGGCAACATCATTGTGGCTACGGGACTTATTCTGTTTGCTTATTCAACCATTCT
This sequence comes from Calditrichia bacterium, assembly GCA_026991005.1. Next base: position 674 of record JALXCH010000502.1, read on the forward strand.
GGGATGGAGTTATTACGGGGAAAAATCCATCGAGTATCTGCTGGGAGAACGGGCGGTGATGCCTTACCGCGTGTTGTTTGTGATTTTTGTGGGTGTGGGTGCTATGCTGAAACTGGATCTGGTGTGGGCACTGGCCGATGTGTTCAATGGTTTAATGGCGTTCCCCAATCTAATTGGCCTCCTGGCACTTTCTCCCGTTCTGGTTCAGGAAACAAAAAATTATTTTCGGGATTTGTAAACTTCAACTGTGCAATGGTCGATTTTGCGTGTTAACTGCCTGTGTAAAGAATTTGAATCTGAAAATTTGCTCTTTTGAAGTCGTTCTTCAAGGATTTGCAGAGGAAAACGTGTACACCCGTTAATAATTCCTGCTAATATGGTTAAGTAACTGAAGCTTCTTACGAAAATATGAACGATAGGTAGTGTGTTTGGGTGGGAACAATGTTATTTTAAAAAGGAGGGAACATGCCTTCGTTACAAAAACGCGTCCTGATTGTGGATGATGAAGAAGACTTAACCTGGACGCTTTCCCGAAAGCTTTCCAAGGATAGCGATAAATTTCAACTCACCTGTGTAAACTCCGGGCGTCAGGCCATCGAAGCGCTGAACCAGTTGCCATTCGATCTGGTGATTACCGATGTGCGCATGCCGGAGGTCTCCGGACTGGAATTACTGATGGAGATTAAAGAGAAATATCCCCGCACCAAGGTCATTATCATGACGGCTTACGGTTCTTCCGATGTCCAGAAGGAAGCCACCGAACGGGGTTGTTTTCGCTACATCGAAAAACCTTTCGAAATTAACGAGTTACGGGAACTGATTCTGGATGCCCTCACGGAGAAGAAAGGATTTCGTGGGAGTGTATCGGATTTTCAGCTCTCCGATATTGTGCAATTGAACTGCCTGGGACGGTTGACCTCGGCGCTGGAAGTCCGGAATGAGCAGGAAGTGGGCTACATTTATTTTGAAGAGGGAAACATTGTTCATGCCGAAACCGGGTATCTGGAAGGGGAGAATGCCTTTTATTACATCATGACCTGGCAGGGAGGGGAATTTGCGGTGAAGCGCAATATGCAGGCCCCCAGGGAGACCATCCAGAAAAACTGGCAGAGCTTGCTGCTGGAAGCCATGCGGCGACTGGATGAATCCTCCGAAGGGATGCTGGAAGAGAAAGAAAGGGAGAAACGGCAGATCATTCACAAAATCCGCTGGGCACTGAATCCGCTGATTAAAATCCGGGGAGTGGATTTTATTCTGGTGCACAATCAGGCCGGTTTTCCCATCACGTTCTTACCCGATTCGGAAGAGGGAAATATCGAAGCAACTGAACTGGGAAATCAGATTTCCGTTTTTTTGAATGATGTGAAAAAGTTGCGAAAACATTTGCAGGCGCATCCTCCGGTATTCTGGGAGATGCGTTTTGGAAATCTGCTCCTGATTTCCCAGAAGGTTCCCAAACGCGATGCGTATATCTCCCTATTGGCAGATCCCGCCTCGAACATCGGATTGCTGCGCATCGAAATGAATCGGGCGGTGAAGGATATTCAACCGCTGGTTTAGAGAGAATTGATAATCTTTAATTGACTTTTGCAACCGCTGCAACCACTGAAATTTTAAACCACAGAATGCACTGAAGACACTGATTTAATTAAGAATTTTGAATTTTGAATTTTGAATTAAAAATTATTTTATAAGGATTTGGGATTTGTTATTTGTATTTTTTGATTTGGGTTTTGGTGTTTATTTTTTGGAATTTGTGATTTGATATTTGGAATTTATTTTTGTTATTTGGTATTTGTTTTTTGGAATTTGTAATTTTTGCCTTCGCTGCGGTTCCTAAAAATTTGTGTTTTGTGATTTGGGATTTGTTGTTTGTTAATTGGAATTTGGAATTTCGTTTGTGATTTGGGATTTGTTTTTTGGGATTTTGAATTTGAGTCTCCACTGCGTCCGCTGCGGTTTTTTTTGTTGTTTGGGGTTTAAAAATTGGAAACCCTTTGCGGTCTTGGCGCATTCTCTGCGACCTTTGCGGTTAATTTTTTTATAATCATAAAACCGCAACGTCCGCTACGAGCGCTACGTGAAAAGATAAAAGACAAAAGATAAAAGACAAAAGACAAAAACACTATTGAATAGGTTCTCTGCAAAGTGCTCAAAAAACACTGCCGGCAGAGAAATCCCTTCCCCACCGGCAGATAATATTTATGCTCTATGCTCTATGCCCTATGCCCTATGCTTTATGTCCCTATGCTTTTTTTACTTCATCAACATCATCTTCCGGGTAAAATGATGACTCCCCGCCGTTAATCGGTAAATATACACCCCGCTGGCAACCGGAACACCCCGCTCATCGCAGCCATCCCAAACTACCTGATGATGTCCTGCCGCATAGCTGCCATCCACCAGCGTACGGATTCGGCGACCGGCAACATCGTACACCACCAGTTTCACCACCGATTGTTCCGGTACATCAAACTCAATGGTGGTGCTGGGATTGAAGGGATTGGGGTAGTTGGGGTACAACTGATATGCCGTTGGGAGTACCTCCACATCCGAAACCGGTAACTCTTTGTGCATCTGCGGTGCCACCGAGCGTAAGTCATACACCTCGGCGATTCCAACATTGGGCGATTTATCCCTCAAATTACAACGCCCTTCCAGATACACCTCCCGACCGGCAAAGGAAGATAAATCAACCAGCAGAGTATCGCTTAACACAAAATTGGCATTGGGGGAGTGTAACAATAATCCCGTGGTGTAAGGCTGCATGGTGTGCAACACCTGCTGGGTAGCACCATCTCGCACCGTCAGGGTAAATATGGGCACCGGTATTTTGCTTGTTTTATCATTCCCCTGTGGTTTCAGGTTCTGCACCAGAATCCGTACCGGTAGTTTAACCCGTGTGGAGGGGGTTACACTCATTTTCTCGAAAACGAAGGCATTCCTGGCATTCACCTCATGACCCCAGTAGCGAAAATCCGGTGGCTCATTGCCCAATGTGTTTTCCACCTCCGGACGGGAGAGTTCAGCGGTGATGTCCCCGTTAATCGGTAGAGGCTGCAGGGTGGCAAGGGCAGTTTGCAGGTTAAAGGAGAGACAGCGGCTGTGGGGCAGATTCACAGGACTTTTGTGCCCTCCTGATTCCGGGTGAGACAATTTAGCCAGATACGGTGATTCACTGTATTCCATCCAGGTACATACCGGCTCCTCGTCCAGACAACAGATTGCCGGTGAGGCTCCTTC
>JALXCH010000503.1 GCA_026991005.1 Calditrichia bacterium
ATAGAGAATCATGTTGGTGTGCTGTTCAATTTCCAGCGCCAAATCACCTCGTTCCTTTTCCCGATTGACAAAAAATTTCCCGGTAACCACTTTTCCGTAAATAAAAGGATTTTCAAGATTCTTAATCGATTTTTTCATTTCTATTTTTGCTCACTGATTGTCAGATTCAATATACAAAGTACATCATTAAGTGTCAATTATTTTTCACTAAATAGTGAAACACTTTTTAGTGAAATCTATTTGTCTTCAGAAATTCCTTTTTCAATCTGCGACCTATCTATTCAGCAAAGGGAGAGCGCTTGTGAGATATTGATTCCTGAACCTCCTATCTCGACGGGAATTGTTTAGCAAATTTCTCACCGAATGCGCTTACGAACATTTCCATGAAATGGGCAAATCGGGTTCTCCACAAATGGTACTAAAAAACAATCCCAGAGTGCACACACTAACCGGTTTTCCCTGTTCCGGAGGGATACCTTCGCTTAATCCGGAGGTTTCAATTAAACAGAGCTTCAGGTTCAAAGCAAAGAAATTCCTCCAGCGGAATTCCGTCCGCACCTACCAGTAATTTTTTCTCTACCGGGAATTTGCGAGCAAAGGCTTCCAGACCGGGTAATCGGTCTTTACGACGACCACTTTTGACTTCCAGCGCCAGGAGGTGCTCCCCTTTGACCAGAACAAAATCAACCTCTCGATTCCCTTCTTGCCAGTAAAACAGCTCCATATTTTTTCCCATAATGCGGTTGTACAAGTGAGCTCCCACCGCCGTTTCCACCAATCGCCCCCAGTATTCGGTATCCAGACGGGCTTCCTGGAAAGTAAGACCGGAGAAAACGGACATCAGGGCGGTATTTAACACCAGGAGCTTGGGACTGGAAGCACGCTGCCGGTGGGTTTTAACGCTGTATTTAGATAAACCTGTGAGCAGACCAGCATTACCCAGCAATTGAAGGTAGTGGGCCAGGGTGGTTGTATTTCCGGCTTCCTGTAATTGTCCCAGCATTTTCTGGTAGGATAGAATTTGCCCGGAATAGCGACAGCCCAACTCGAACAAACGGCGCAATAATGCCGGTTTATCAACCCGCTTCATCAGTAAGATATCGCGAGAAATGGTGGTTTCAATAAGGGAATCGTGAAGATAATTCCGCCAGCGATTTTCATCGGGAATGAGGTTCGCAGCTCCGGGGTATCCACCGAAATAAACATATTGCTCCCAGCTCCACCCAAAAGCCTCCCGCATTTCCGGAAAAGACCAGTGAGTAATGGGAATGATTTCAAAACGTCCGGCCAGACTCTCCGCTAATCCACGTTGCATTAGCAGCGGAGAGGAACCTAATAACACCACATGCAGGGATCGACCGTTGCGGATGTCTTCGTCCCACAACCATTTAACAACTTCTGACCAACCCGGGATTTTCTGAATTTCATCCAGAATCAGCAAACCAGGCCCACCCCGAGTGCGGAGACGCGCTGCTTCCCATTGCTGTTCAATCCAGAATCGGTCTTTTAAAACCGGTTCATCCGCCGTGGCGTAATGGGAAGGATAATCAATGGCTTCAATCAATTGAAGTGCCAGAGTAGTTTTGCCGCTTTGCCGGGGACCTGCCAGTACCTGAATAAACTGTCGTTTTTCCCGAAGCCGTTGAAATATAGTGCGAAAAACAGGTCTTCGATACATATCAATATTTTACTCAATATTTTGAGCAAATTTACTCAATTGGTTGAGTAAATTCAACGATTTTTACTTGATTAAAAGGAATTGACTGAGGCAAATAACTATAAATATGTTTTTTTATAATATTTAAAAAACGCCTCATCTGTTCCTCGGGCAAGGGTAACATTTCTGTTTATTCACAGCATTCCAGAAGATAGTTGTGCATCAGCTTCAGGATTGAACCAGGAAATCCCCCTACCAAAGGGGGCTGAGGTCAGAATCCTGTGGAGAAGAAAAAAATTTTCTCCCAAAAAATACCAGGAAATCTTTGCTGCTATGAGGAAGATGATAAAAAACGCGCAAAGCGTTCTATCCGGGATTGGTAACCTGAAACTACCATGGTTTTGAACTTTGCCCGGAACAGAATTGTTTAAGCTTGTATTTGAATTAACCTGCTCAATTGTGGTAATGAATAATATCAATGAATCTGGTTGAGCATTTCTTTACCCATCCGGAAGTTTATCCGCAGTATCCAGGGGATAAGGAGATTTCCCGAGTGAATTAACAGAGACATAACAATTATACCTATAACATTTTACGCAAAAGCAAAAAGTTCTTTGAAAGAAATATAGTTGGATTTCAGATTCAGAATATGTCCCGTACCTCGTAAAATTTAACATAAGTACCACGCAATGTCTCATAAACGGCTTTTTTGTCAATTGATTTGATTAAAGGAAATCATTATATTTTTTAAATTTGAAGGCATCAGATAACGGAGGAACAATGAATATTCAAATGGTCGATTTAAAACGGCAGTATCACAAACTGAAAAAGGAAATCGATGCTGCTGTTCTTCGGGTGTTAGAATCTACCCAGTTTATCAATGGGCCAGATGTAAAGGCGCTTGCCGAAGAAATGGCAAACTACCTGGGTGTTCGTTATGCCATTCCCTGTGCCAGTGGTACCGACGCATTACAACTGGCGCTCATGGCGCTGGATATTAAACCGGGAGATGAAGTAATTACTACCCCTTTTACTTTTATCGCCACAGCGGAGACGATTGCCCTTCTGGGAGCCACTCCCGTTTATGTGGATGTGGATTCTCAAACGTACAACATCAATCCCAAATTTATTGAATCCGCCATTACACCCAAAACACGCGCCATTATTCCTGTGCATCTGTATGGCCAACCGGCAGATATGGATGCGATACTGGCTATCGCCAAAAAGCACAATATTCCCGTCATCGAAGACGCCGCCCAGGCGGTGGGCGCACGGTACAAAGGCGAATATGTGTGCACGTTTGGCGATCTGGCCTGCATTTCCTTTTTCCCCAGTAAAAATTTGGGGGCTTATGGAGACGCCGGGATGGTGGTGACCAACAACGACGCACTGGCAGAGAAAGTGCGCATGATTGCCAACCATGGTTCCCGGGTGCGTTACCATCACGAAACGCTGGGGGTAAACAGTCGTCTGGACAGCATCCAGGCGGCAATTTTGCGGGTAAAGCTTCCTTACCTTGACGAATGGAATGAAGAACGCCGAAAGAGAGCAGCTTACTACAACGAAGGATTTCGAGACCTGGAGGTGACCACCCCTCACGTTGCCCCTTATGCAGAACATATTTATCATCAATACACCCTGCGGGTTTCGCGGCGGGATGAACTGCAACAGTTTCTGAAAGAACGGGGTATTCCTACAGCCGTACACTACCCCATTCCATTACATCTGCAGAAAGCTTTTCGGGAGTTGTTCGGCTATCGGGAAGGCGATTTCCCCGTGGCAGAACGTCTGGCTCAAAAAGTAATTTCCCTGCCCATGCATCCGGAACTGACCCGAGAAGATCAGGATTTCATTATTGAGGCAATTCATGAATTTTACCGGAAGTAGTACTCAAGAGGAGTGCAGGGGCATTCAATGAAAAGGAAATTTAATTCCCACAACCACGACACAACAGAGAAATAGAGAGGAAAGACCATGCTGGACTTAAAATTTATTCGCGAACATCCCGATCTGGTGAAAGAAGGCATTCGGAAAAAAGGGGAATCCGGTGATGTGGATCGCATTCTGGAGCTGGATGCGCGGCGGCGCGAGATTATTCAACAGGTGGAACGGCTGAAGCACGAGCGGAACGAATTATCGCAACAGGTGAGTCGGTTGAAAAAAGAAGGTAAATCGGCGGAGGAAGTCATTGCTCGCACCCGGGAAATCAGTCAATCTATTAAAACCTACGATGAGGAACTGAAGGAAGTCAATCGCCA
>JALXCH010000504.1 GCA_026991005.1 Calditrichia bacterium
TAGAGAGCGAACTGGTTTTTACCATCGATGCCGATACGGTGGCACAGCCTGAATGGTTAGAGCGCATGGTGAATTATTATGATGAGGAAACCGGGATGGTAGCGGGCCTGGTCACTTTTCGTCCCGAAGCTGAAGAATCGCTTTTCGACAGGTTGCAGACGCTGGAGTTTGCCGGAATTGTTTTTTGTGGTGTGGGTGCGGTTGGAAACAACAATCCCTTAATCTGTAACGGCAGCAATCTGTCCTATCGGCTGGCGGCGTTTCGGGAAGCCGGTGGATACGAAGGTAATTTGCACATTCCCTCTGGCGACGATGATTTGCTGATGCAGAATATTCATCGCCATACGCACTGGAGCATCCGTTATGCTCTGGATCCCAGAACCATTAACTACACCCAGCCTGTTGCCGGAATTGGCGATTTTCTCAATCAACGGGCACGCTGGGCATCGAAGGCGCTGCACTATCCGTCCTGGTGGATGTTTCCTTTTCTATTTGGAATTTATCTCTACTATCTATTGATTGTTCTTTCCCCTCCGCTGGCTTTATTGGGGTTACTTTCGCCGGGGATGTTGCTGGCGGCTCTCGCTTTGAAAACGGTACCGGAATATTTAATCATTCGCAAAGCGGTGCAAGTGTTGAATCGGAAGGAACTGCTGGTCTATTTTCCTGTTGCTGAGTTTTTTCATGCACCGTATATTTTGTATGTGGGATTACGAGGATTTTTCAATAAATATTCCTGGAAGGACCGGCACAAATGATTCTCCATAAATGGCTGGCACGGATCGTTTACCCAACATTCGATAATCTCCTCTGGCATCTCCCCCGCAGGGAAAAGGTGCTTTATTTAACCTTCGACGATGGTCCTTTCCCGGAAGTGACGCATCAAATTCTTGAAATTCTCAAAAAGTTCCGGGTACCGGCAATATTTTTTCTGTCCGGTACTTCTCTGGAAAAGTACCGAAAGGATGTTCCAAAACTCAACTACCAGGGACATCGGTTGGCCAATCATGGTTACCAGCACCTGCCGTTGGTTGGGCAATCCGTTGCTGCCCTGCGGCAGGAAATTCAGCGTACCGATCATTTAATCCGGGAACTCATCGGTCATCCTTCAACCTTGTTCCGCCCGCCTTATGGTTTGTTTGGACCTGCTTTGTTAAAAGTACTGAAGATGTCTCGAAAGGATATGGTGCTCTGGTCTCTTATGAGCTACGATTTCAGATGGGAAGCGCCAAAAGTTCTGGAATTTTTGAAACAGAATATTCAAAACGGAGATATTCTGGTGTTTCACGACTCGCCACTTGCTGAGAAAACAACGGTGGCTGTTCTCCCGGAATTTCTGGATTATTGTTTGTCCTCGGGATACCATTTTCGAATCATTTAACCGGTGGAGGGAACGGTGCACAGTATCGCCCTGGCTATTGTGCAGGAAGGTGAACTTCGGGAAGCATTAAGGGAGGTGGGACGCTACTTTGTGGCGCCCATTGAATTTTTAGAGAGCTTAACCGATATTCCCCGCCTGGATAAACGGAAAAACGTGGGGATTCTAATCCTGGACTACACTCGCTATAACCAGATGAGTTCCCAGGAACGAGATTATTTTTATCGCTTGAATATCCCTCGCATCATCATTACCGAACGTGATGGGCAGTACTTCATGTTGCCCATTCCCGGGATTACCCGCATTTCGGATACCTCGCGATTTTTCACGGAAAAGATTCTTCATCGATTACAGGAGTATTTTCGTCCGGTGCCGGTGGAAACGGTGGATATGGATAAAGAAAAACCGGTATTCTTAACCCGGAATCGAAAGATGCAGGAAATTTTGAACAATGCCCGGCGCATCGGAAAATACAACACTCAGGTGTTCATTTTAGGGGAGAGCGGCACCGGCAAGGATGTGCTGGCGCACATTATTCATCTACACAGCAAGCGGCGGGAGTTACCGATGATTAAAGTCAATTGCGCCGCCATCCCGGAGAATCTGCTGGAAACTGAATTGTTCGGTTACAAAAAAGGAGCATTTACTAACGCCTACGAAGATAAAATCGGCAAAATTCAGATGGCCAATGGAAGTACACTGTTTCTGGATGAGGTGGGGGAACTGGCTCCCAATCTTCAGGCGAAATTATTGCGAGTGGTGGAGATGGGGGAGGTGGATATGATTGGTTCGGCGGAGCCAGTGCGGGTGGATGTACGGTTTATCTCTGCCACTAATCGGGATATTCGGCGCGAGATTGAACAGGGGAATTTCCGGAGCGATCTGTATTACCGCTTGAATGTGGTAAACTTCCATCTTCTTCCGCTGCGCGATCGACCGGAGGATGTATCGTTGTTATTTGCTTATTTTGTAGATCAGTTCAAGGCAAAATATCACAAGACCATCGAGAATATCTCTTCGGAAGTAAACCGTCTTTTGCTGGAGTATCCCTGGCCCGGGAATGCGCGGGAATTGAAACATTTTGCGGAACGACTGGTGCTGAAAATCACCGATTCCCGCCTGGATCCGGAGGTGGTTCGTCAGGAAATTCAGGATATGGCACAGCTTTCTCGCGAGCTTCCCACCCTGAAATTAACGGAATATCTGGAACATCAGGAAAAACAGTACATCCTGAAAATTTTAATCAAGAATGATTTTCGGGTGCTTCAAACGGCTCAGGAACTGGGGGTAAGCCGGGTGAGCCTGTTTCGCAAAATGCGAAAATACGGCATTGATGTGCGGCAGTTGAAGCAAAACAAGAGTTGATTATGGAGCTTCGAGCGGTATCCTGCGCTAAAATAAATATCGGGTTACGGATTGTTAACCGGCGGGCGGACGGCTATCACAACCTGGAGTCGCTATTCCAGGAAATTGATTGGTGTGATGAAGTGGTTGTACGTCCCCGGAAAGAAGGCGTTCGAATTGAAACCAATTTCCCCGAAATTCCTGTTGATGAACGTAATCTTTGTTATCGAGCGTTCGAAGTATTGCGGGAGAAATTTCCAGTATCCGGTGGTGTGGAAATCATATTAAAGAAAAAAATACCGCCCGGAGCCGGGTTGGGTGGGGGGAGCAGCAACGCTGCTACCTGTTTAAAAATGTTCAATCAGCTATTCCAGCTAAATCTTACCACCGGAGAATTGTTAAAGCTGGCCAGCCGGATTGGCTCGGATGTACCTTTTTTCGTTCTGGGGAAGACCGCTATTGTTAAAGGGCGGGGAGAGGTGGTGATTCCGGTGCGCTTGCCATTTTCCTTTCAGTGCCTGCTGGTGCTTCCCAAACTTCATATTTCCACTGAATTTATTTACAAAAATTTCGAATTGCCCTTGACACATTATAGTGACCATGTTAAATTTGATGTCCTTATTTCCGAACTTCGGAAACTGGAGGATTTGAAAGAGAAATTACCGAACGATCTGGAAACGGTGGCAGTGCGGTTTTATTCGGAATTAGCCGGAGTTCGGAAGCGGCTGGAAGCCAGTGGTGCCCGGTATGTGAGTTTGAGTGGAAGTGGATCGGCAATGTTTGGCTTGTTTCCTCCGGAAGTAACTCTGGAGGCGGTTGCGAAAAAGTTCTTTCCGGAATACCGGGTCGTAGTGGCAAAACCAGTGTTAATTGGGGTGTAGCCAAGCGGTAAGGCACCGGGTTTTGGTCCCGGCATGCGCAGGTTCGAATCCTGCCACCCCAGCCAGTTTTTAATGGTTTGGGATGCAAGTGGTTTTCTGCTTGCATTTTTTTAATCATCATTGCTAAGGAGATGATATGGCAGAAACGGTAGTAAAAGCACAGGTGCGAAAAGAAACCGGAAAAACGGCAGCACGCCGCTATCGCCGACAGGGGCTAATTCCTGCCGAATATTACACCCACAACAAGGAAAACATGCATTTGTTGCTGGATCGAAAGTCCTTTGAACACATGCTTTCCGAAGGTCATGGAATTATTTCCCTGGAAATAGAAGGCCAGAAAACACCGGTGCAGTGTTTTATTAAAGACATCCAGTACGACCCCATTACCGGGAATGTTTTGCATGTGGATTTTCAGGGAGTGCGCAAAGGCGAAAAGATTGTGGTGAATGTGCCCCTGGTTCTAACCGGCACTGCAGCAGGCGTAAAAGCGGGTGGTGTACTGGAACACATTATCCGGGAACTGGAAGTGGAATGTTTACCCAAAGATCTACCGGAACAACTTGAGTGGGATGTAACCAATATGAAAGTTGGCGATGTGCTGCGGGTGCAGGATTTGCATTTCGAGAATCTGCGGATTCTGGACGATCCCAACGAGACCATTGCCATTCTGGAAAAGACCCGGGCAGCCGAAGCAGGAGTGGCTGGCGAAGAGGAAGGTGTTGAAGAAGAAATGAAAGAGCCGGAAGTTATTACGGCCAAAAAAGAAGAATAAACTGAGCCAGGGCTGGCTAAAAACCAGGCATTTTCTTTTGGCCATCCCGGCATTTGCCCCGGTAACATGACCATAGGCGAGAAAAAGTGTTCATTATTGTCGGATTAGGGAATCCCGGAGCTGAATACGAAATGACCCGCCACAACGTGGGCTTCATGGTACTGGATGTGCTTGCCAAACGCTGGCACACGGAATTCAAACAGGGGAAAGGAAAATATCTTCAAGCCTCCTTTCATTTAGAAGGGGAAAAGGTTCTTTTAGTCAAGCCACTTACCTTTATGAATTTAAGTGGACAGGCCGTGCGTGCCGTAATCCACTATTTTAATTTTACCGATCTATCCAGACTACTGGTTATTTGCGACGATTTAAATCTTCCGTTTGGCACAATTCGCTTGCGCAGAAGCGGTAGCGATGGGGGACAAAAAGGGTTGCGTTCCGTTATTCAAGAATTGAATACCGAAGAAATTCCCCGATTACGCATCGGAATTGGAAATGGATTCTCCGATGCCGTTCGGTACGTCCTTTCACCATTCAGTAAGGAAGAACAAAAATTTTTACCCGAAATTCTGAATTGGGCAGCAGATGCGGTAGAAGTTTTTATTACCGAGGGAATTGAGCGAGCAATGAGTAAGTTTAATCGGCATATAATTGAAATTTAAGCGAAGGAGGAATTGCGGTGCAGACTCAATTGGCATGGTTAAGTTTAAGTGCTGGACTGCTGGCTTTGTTGTATGCCTGGTATAAGACGCGCTGGGTGTATCAACAGGATGCCGGAACGGAACGCATGGTGGAAATCAGTACCCATATTCGGGAAGGTGCCATGGCCTTCCTGAAACGCGAATATAGTGTGTTGTCTATCTTTGTGGTCATTGTTGTTTTATTATTAGCGATTGGAAATACAGGTAGCTTGCGGCTGGTTGCTCTTTCTTTTGTGGTAGGGGCTACCTGTTCGGGTTTAGCCGGATTTATTGGGATGCGCGTAGCCACCGCTTCCAATGTACGCACCACCAATGCCGCTCGAGAGAGCCTGAACCGCGCCCTGAAAATTGCTTTTTCCGGTGGTTCGGTGATGGGCATGGGAGTAGTTGGTCTGGGCGTGATTGGTTTAAGTGCTCTCTTTCTTTTGTACACCAAAATGTTTTCGGTGGAAGGCGATACTCTGCGCCTGGTTGTGCTCCCGATTTTAAGTGGATTTAGTCTGGGAGCCAGTTCCATAGCACTGTTTGCCCGGGTTGGCGGCGGAATTTACACCAAAGCAGCCGATGTGGGTGCCGACCTGGTCGGGAAGGTGGAAGCTGGCATCCCGGAAGACGATCCCCGCAATCCTGCCGTGATTGCCGATAACGTGGGAGACAATGTAGGAGATGTGGCGGGAATGGGTGCCGACCTCTTCGAATCCTATGTGGGTTCTATCATCGGTTCCATGGTGATTGGCGCGCTGATTGGACTGAACGCCGTGGTGCTGCCACTGATTATTGCGGGTGTGGGAATTGTGGTTTCTATTATTGGAACGCTTTTTGTGCGAGCAGGGGAGGATTCCAATCCGCAAAGTGCCCTCAATAAAGGAAGTTTTGGGGCAGGAATCATCATGGCCATTCTGGCTTATTTCATCATCAAATATTTCATTCCCGGAAGCTTTACCTTGAACGGTTCTCAGTACAATGCCGTAGGAGTCTATTTTGCTCTGGTAGCAGGTTTGGCGGCGGGAATTGCCATTGGGTTAATTACGGAATATTTTACTTCCGAATCTCATAAACCGGCGCGGGGAATTGCCCGCGATTCTCAGACCGGCGCTGCAACCAATATTATTTCGGGACTTTCCGTAGGAATGATGAGCACCGGTCTGCCTATTCTCTTTTTAGCCGCCGCGATTATGATTGCTTATGCCACAGCAGGACTTTACGGTGTCGCCATTTCCGCACTGGGAATGCTGGCTACAACCGGTATTCAACTGGCTGTGGATGCTTATGGCCCCATTGCCGACAATGCCGGTGGAATTGCCGAAATGTCCCATCTGCCCAAGGAAGTGCGTTCCCGTACCGATAAACTGGATGCAGTGGGCAACACCACGGCGGCCATCGGAAAGGGATTTGCCATTGGGTCGGCTGCTTTAACCGCCCTGGCCCTGTTCGCAGCCTTCCAGGAAACCGCCCATCTCAAAACCATCGATGTCACCAATCCCAAAGTGATGGCGGGATTGTTTATTGGTGGCATGCTTCCCTTTGTCTTCAGTGCTTTTGCCATCCGTGCCGTAGGACGCGCTGCGTTTAATATGATTGAGGAAGTCCGTCGGCAGTTCCGGGAAATCCCCGGTTTGATGGAAGGAAAAGCAACTGCAGATTACGCCACTTGTGTGGACATTAGCACTCGTGCTGCCATTAAGGAAATGATTATTCCGGGTGTTTCTGCGGTAATCATCCCGGTGTTGTTCGGATTCTATGATAAAAATATGCTGGGCGGTTTACTGGCCGGGCTTACCGTAAGCGGTGTGCTGATGGCAATTTTCATGGCCAATGCCGGTGGCGCCTGGGATAATGCTAAAAAATACATCGAAAGCGGTGCTTATGGCGGCAAAGGTTCCGAGCCGCACAAAGCCGCCGTTGTGGGCGATACAGTGGGCGATCCCTTCAAAGATACCGCCGGGCCTTCCCTGAACATCCTCATTAAGTTGATGTCGGTGGTTTCTCTGGTGATTGCTCCGCTGATTAAATAAACGGTTCATGAATAATAAAAATTTCAAAAAAGGTAGATTTACCAGCAATTTTACCTTATATTTTGCGGCCTCTATTACAGAGGCCGTTTTTAAATCATAAGTAACCAATAAACCACGTCCTATTCCATCCGCGGGATGGGATCGTTAGACCAAAGGAGGTGTTATGGAAAAACTGTATAGTACAATTTTCATCGTGGATATTTCCCAGAATCCCGATGAAGTGGATACGGTTTCCAGTCGCGTTCAGCAGCTCATCGAGGATCATGGCGGAGTGATTAAAAAGATTGACCGATGGGGCAAACGACGACTGGCATATCCCATCAAAAAGAAGACCCACGGTTATTACGTGGAAATCGAGTTTAGCGCCAACAGCCACCTGAATATCCCCAAAACACTGGAAGAAGAGTACCGGATGAACGACCGGGTGTTGCGCTATTTAACGTATGTAATTGATAAGAAGGAACTGAAACAGCGGGAACGCAATGCCCAGCGCATGAAACGGAAAGCGAGCCAGCAGGAAGCGAAGGCAGCACCGGTAGAGGCAAAACCGCCTGTGGAAGAGAAACAACCGGCTGTTGAGGAGCAAAAACCGGCAGAAGCCCCGGTGGAGGCTAAACCGCCGGTGGAGGAAGCCCCGGTGCAAACCGCTGCTCCCGAAACCGAACCCACTGCAGAGGCACCGGAAACGTCGGCTGCCCCGCAGCCTGAATCCGGTGAGGAAACCGTGGAAAAGAAAGAAGAATAATCAAGAAGGGGAAAAATCATGTTATATAGAAAAAAACGAATTTGCCGCTTTTGCGAAGCGGGAGACATTTTTATTGATTTCCGGGATGAGAAGAAGTTAGTGCGCTTTTTAACCGAACAGGGGAAAATTGTTCCCCGCCGGACTTCGGGGAATTGCCGTCAGCACCAGCGCCAGCTGGCTCAGGCCATTAAACGAGCCCGGCACCTGGCACTGATTCCCTTTGTCTCCGATATTCCCCGGTAATGTGTAAACCAAACGAAAATGAGTGGGGTGAATAGACATGAAAATTATTCTTAGACAGGATTACGAACAACTGGGCCATATAGGCGATATTGTCGAAGTGAAACGCGGATACGCCAACAATTACCTGATTCCCAAAAAAATTGCCTATCCCGCCAAACCCAATTTTGTGCGCATGGTGGAAGAAGAAAAGCGCCAGAAAATGGTGCGCATCAACAAAGAGAAGAAAAATGCCGAGCAACTGGCTAAAAAGCTGGAAACCGTTTCGGTAACCCTTACGGTGAGCGTGGGAGAAGGCGATAAGATGTTTGGTTCAATTACCAATCAGGATATTGCCGAAGCGCTGAAGGAACAGGGATACGACATCGATCGCCGTAAAATTATTCTGGAGGAACCCATCAAAGCGCTGGGTATTTATTCCGTACCCATTAAAATTCATCCGGAAGTGGAAGCGAAGATTAAGGTCTGGGTGGTAAAAGAATAGCAAATTTTTCAGGTGTAACTTCCTAAACCCGGTCTTTTACGACCGGGTTTTTAGTTAATAAACGGGAGGCTTAGCCTTCTTAAAACAAGTGCTAAAGATTGGTGCTCAGAAAGTTTTGTGGATGAATTGCTTGAAGCAATTTGCAAGAGGGCACATCCGGGCACAATCTATGCGGCATCTGGTTTTCATTGCTGTTACGCATAATGAGTTTCTATGGAGCGTTCTTTTTTAACAAAATTGGTTCAATTTCGGGAAGAGCTGTTTCGAAATCCGGAAGCAGGTTGGCAGGAAGCGCGCACCACGGAGGCAATCCGGCGGTTTCTGGAGGAACATGCTCCCGAATTGCGCATCTTCCGTCCGCTAAATACCGGGCTGGTAGTAGAAATGACGCCGCATCCCGGAGCACCTTTTCTGGCGCTGCGGGCTGATATCGATGCGCTGGAAATGGGAGGTACGGTACGTCACGCCTGTGGGCATGATGTGCACACCACCATCGCTCTGGGGGTGGCGGTGCTGCTTAGCCGCCAGAAGCACTCCGGGCAGTACAACTGGCGATTTATTTTTCAACCGGCAGAGGAACCGATTCCCAGTGGAGCCCCCCGGATGATTGAAGCGGGAGTTCTGGAGGGAGTAAAGGCCGTTCTGGGCATGCATGTGGATCCTCAACTGCCTCTGGGTACCATCGGATTGGTGAAGGGGTGGAGTAACGCCCAGAGTATCCGCCTGGACTGGAATTTCCGGGGGCCTGGCGGGCATTCTTCCCGTCCGCAGGAGGTTCCGGATCCCTTGCGCACGGCCACCGAGTATGTGCAGCAGGCCTATCGCCTTGCTACCAGGTGGGCATCGGCCCCGTTCCCTTCCCAATTAACATTTACCGAAATCGTTGCCAGAGAAGGGTACAACGTGATTCCCCGAGTAACTACGCTGACCGCTACACTCCGGGTAACCTCCGAACAGGTGCGGGAAGAAAATCTGGAAGCATTGCGGGAGCTGAACAACACCCTTTCCCGAAAATCGGGAGTAGAGATTACCTGGAAAGTGCATGCGGGTTCGCCTCCGGTGTACAATGATGAAGCGCTTACCCGACAGGTGGGGGAGATTGCCCGGCGAAAGGGATGGAAGGTTATGGAAGCGGAACGCTCCATGGGAGGGGATGATTTTGGCTGGTACACCCGGCACATTCCCGGGGTGCTGGTTCGGTTGGGTATTCAGGAAGGGGAGGAGAGCATCCCGCTTCATTCACCGCAATTCAAAGCGCCCAGCGCCATTATTGAACCGGCCATCCGCTTTTTCCTGAATGTGATGAACGAACTTTTGCTCCCGGCGTAGTTTACGGTTTCTTCCTTTCTTGCCCCTTAAATTTTTTCTATATTTAGCACTGAATTGGACAAAACGGAACCTCATGAACGCACAACAATTACTGGCAGAACTGAATCCCGCCCAACAGGAAGCGGTGAAACACACCGAGGGGCCATTGCTGGTGCTGGCCGGTGCCGGGAGCGGGAAAACCCGGGTTCTCATCTACCGCATTGCTTACCTCATTGAAAAAGGGCTGGCGCAGCCGTACCAGATTCTGGCGGTAACCTTCACCAATAAAGCTGCAAACGAAATGAAGCACCGCATCGAAAAACTGCTGCAAATTCCGGTCAATTCCCTCTGGATAGGCACGTTCCATTCCATCTCGGCCCGTATCTTGCGCCGCCATGCGCATCTCATCGGTTACCAGTCCAATTTCACCATTTACGATACGGAAGACCAGGAAAACCTGCTGAAACGCATCATGAGCCAGATGGATATCAGTAAGGAAATACTCTCCCCCCGGCAGGTGCAGTGGCGCATCAGTCAGGCAAAAAATAAATTGGAGGATGCCAGCAGCTTCGAAAATAAAGCGAAGGACTTCCGTCAGAAACAAATTGCCCGGATTTTCCGGGAGTACCAAGTGGCCCTGCAGCGCAACAATGCGCTGGATTTTGATGACCTCATCCTGAAACCCATCGAAATTTTTACTTCGTACCCCGAAGTGCTGGAAGAGTACCAGAATCGGTTCAAATATATTTTGGTGGATGAGTACCAGGATACCAACCGGGCGCAGTATTACTGGATTAAGTTGCTGAGTGCCAAACATCGTAATTTGTGTGTGGTGGGGGACGAAGATCAAAGTATCTACCGCTGGCGGGGTGCCGACATCGAGAACATCCTGCGTTTCGAGAAGGATTTTCCGGAATGCAAAACCGTGCGCCTGGAGCAAAACTACCGCTCCACCCAGACCATTCTGGATGCGGCAAATTCGGTGGTCAAGCACAACCTGAAGCGGCTGGGGAAGATGCTGTGGAGTGCCGGAGATAAGGGAGAACCCATCTATCTGGTGCGCACCCGGAACGAGGTAGCCGAAGCGCGTATGGTGGTGAATATTGTGCAGCGGGAAACCCAGAACGGTTATTCTCTCAACGAAATTGTGGTACTCTACCGCACCAATGCCCAATCCCGTGCGCTGGAAGAACAATTCCGTTACAGCAATATTCCCTACACCATTGTGGGGGGAACCAAATTCTACGAACGCAAAGAGATTAAAGATATTCTGGCTTACCTGCGGGTTCTGGTGAATCCCGATGATTCCGTGAGCTTGTTGCGAATTGTCAATTTTCCTTCTCGGGGAATTGGACAGGCCACGCTGGAAAAAATAGGTCGTTTTGCCCGACACCAGAATATTTCTTTGTACCAGGCGCTTCTGCGGGTAAACGAAATCCCGGAACTTTCTCCCGCTGCCAGGCAGCATATTCATTCCTTCGTGGATATGATGGAGAATTTCCGAAATTTAAAGGATAAGCTGAATGCCTTTGAGATAACTGAAATAGTGGTAAATAGTGTGGGACTGCGCGGGATTTATCAGCAAACCGAACGTCCGGAAGATGAAACCCGACTGGAAAACGTCAACGAATTGTTGAACAGTATTCAAATGTTTGTAAACCGTCAGGAGCCGGGGCGGCTGGAGGAATATCTGGAAGAGATTTCGTTGCTTACCGACATCGACCGCTGGGATCCCAACCGTCCCATGGTCACGATGATGACCCTTCACAGTGCCAAGGGACTGGAATTCCCCATTGTGCTCATCACCGGATTGGAGGAAGGGCTTTTCCCGCTCTCCCGGAGCTACGACAATCCCGATGATCTGGAAGAGGAACGCCGCCTGTTTTACGTGGGGATGACCCGGGCTAAAAAGAAAGTGTACTTGCTGTATGCCGAAAGCCGCCATCGCTTCAGTCGGGATTACGGAACGGTGTTCCGTTCCATGCCCTCGCGCTTTCTAAAGGAAATTCCCCGGGAGTTCCTCCATGATCTGCAGGCTGAGGATGCGCAGGGGAACTCTGCCTACCAGGAACGGTTTAACTGGCGAAAAAAGCCCCGGAAGGAAACTTTCGGTGATTCGGTATTGCAGGACGAGAATTCACCCTATAAAATTGGTCAGTTTGTGCGCCACGATGAGTACGGAAAGGGACAAATTCTGGGTGTGGAATCGGCAAAATTGGGTACCAAACTGACGGTTCTTTTTCCCAGAAAAGGAATTAAAAAACTGATTGCCGAATATGCCAATCTGGTAACGATAGAAAATTCGGAGTGAAGTATGAGAGTGGTGTCAAATAGTCGAATCTGGGTGTTGGTGCTTCTCATTGTGGGGTTGGCGTTTGCGCAACGCTACGGAGAGAGCGACGATTTTTCCTACGCTCTGAAATTGTACAACGAAGGATTTTACGATATTGCCGCACAACAGTTTAACCTGTTTGTGAATCGCTATCCCAATAGTGAACGGGTTCCCGATGCCCGTTACTACCAGGGAATGGCTCTGTTTAAACTGGGAGAATACGAGAATGCCCGGGTGGAATTTCAGGGGCTGGCAGTGGAATTCCCGGATCATCCCCGGGCAGCGGAAGCCTGGCTTCAGGTGGGTGAGTGTTATTTGAAGCTGCACAAACCGGAGGAAGCTGCCCGCGCTTTCGAAACGGTTAAGGTGCTGTATCCGGAGAATTCCAATGCCCCGGATGCACTGTACCGGGCCGCCCGGATTTACCTTTCCTTGAATAAACTGGACAAAGCGGAGCTCATTTTACAGGATTTTCTGGATCGCTATCCGGACAGTGCGGTGTATCCCTCGGGGCGTTTGCTGTATGCGGAACTGCTGGTGCGCAAGGGGAAATTCAACCA
>JALXCH010000505.1 GCA_026991005.1 Calditrichia bacterium
CGATTTCATTTCAATTACCTCCCATGTAAATTAGCGAACGAACACCACTTTTTGTACCCGGGATTCACTTCCCCGGGTGACCACAAATAAATATACACCACTACTAACTAAAATTCCAGATTTATCTTTGCCATCCCAATAAAAATTATGGATTCCAGGTGCCCGTTCTCCTCTAAAAATGGTGCGCACCAGCCGACCGCGAATATCATAGACCCTGACCTGAAGTTGGGCACGATGAGCAAGCTGAACGGCGACAGCGGTACGGCTGTTAAAGGGATTGGGATAGGCGGGCATCACCCGAAAGTGTTGGGGAAGCGGTGAATTGTGTTCTATTCCCAGATAAGTGGTATTTTCCACAAAATAAAGTGCACCACTGCGGGTAAAAATAAGCAGGTCGGCCAGGCCATCTCCGGTGACATCCCGCAACAACGGTGCTCCTACCGGCAAGCCCGCCGGAAGTAAAGAATCCACCCGGGTGAATACCATGGTATCGCCCACCGAATCGTTTCGGTAATAAGCTAACGAATCGGTAAAATTGCGGTAGAAGCGGACGACTATATCGAAATCCCCATCCCCATCCAGATCGGCAAATGCAGGGTGGGCGTACCGCAGGGGGAGCAGTTCCTGGGGCGGGGAATCGAACTGAGGGGACTCTGGTGTTCCGGTGTTCCAGTAAACAATGAGGTGCTCTCCGGATGGGGAAGATTCCACGGTGCCAACAATGTCTTTCAGGCCATCTCCATTTAAATCCACCAGAGTAGCAAAGTAAAGTTTCATGAGGTTCAGTTGATGTTGAGCCGTCCATTGGGGGAACGAATCGCTGCCCGTGTTAAAATAAATGGTTTGCCGGGAAGGCATAAACCCGCCACTTGCCTGGCTGTAAAGCATATCCGTGTCTCCATCGCCATCCAGATCGGCCAGATCGAAAGAAGTGGCAGCAATATCCACTACCGGCATAAATTCCGGAAAAGTGACATCGAAAGGATAGTAGGAGAGGGAAGAATCGGGAGAAAAGGCACTCAGGCAGGAGAACACATCAATTCCGCCATAGCCAAAGTTATCGGAGTAAGTCCAGGAGCTGTAGATTTTCAGCAAAATGTCGGGCTGCCCATTCTTTTTCCAGTCGAAAGCAGCCAGATCGTCGCCCTTGCTGCCATTCCCTTTCATCCAGAATTCCGGTTGCGACCAGTGCAAGCTACCACCCTGATAGTTAAGTTGACAATAGCGTACTCCCAGAACAGAACTCCCGTTGTAATTTTTTTGCTGCCAGTAAAATTGGGGAAATCTGGCCGGGAGTAATCGCATCTCACCATCGAATTCAGACACAGGTTGCCAGAGAGGCTGCGAGCCTGAACCAATGTTCCGAAACACGGCACCGGCAAAATCGTACCCGATCATTCCCATCATTTCTCTGGTGCGGACATTGAGAATCATCCACCGGGCAGTATCCGGGGGTAAACGGAAAAACTCCACCCGGGTAGGGGTGGGTGTATTTCCCGCAATCAACAGGGTGGAATCGCTCAGGGTAAAGTATCCGGGAATCTCCACTAAAGAATCACTTTCCATCCGATACATACGTAGAATGGGTTTCCAGTCTGAAAAGGAATAACCGCAAATGCCCACATGGGTGGGAGCATTTCCCGGGGAAGGTAAAGGATAGTAATCGGTCACGAGGACGCTGGAAACCATCAGCGTATCGGGATTCGGATTCCAGGCCGGAGTATGGGAGGTGCCTGTGTTTCGGTAAAGCAGCACCAGGGAGTTTTGTTTCCCCTCCCCTTCCCGTACCAGCAGCAGATCCAGATCCCCATCCCCATCGGCATCATAAAAACGCATATTATGGAAAAAATGATTGTCCAGAAAGCTGAACATTGTTTCATCCCGCTGGAAAAACGGTTGATCGGTGCTTCCCACATTGCGAAAATAAACAGGATATAACGGACAGACCTGATCCAACTCGTACACCACATCCAGTGCGCCGTCGTTGTTCAAATCCACAAAAACGGGATCCAGGCAGCGACCGGTTAATCCGTGATACAGAGGAATTTCCAGGGGTTGGGAAGAGAAATAGGGTGCCGTGGTAAAACCGATAAAATAAAATAATAAGATCCCTAACAACCCATATTTTACCATTGATATTCTCCTTTCCTTCTTATCTCATAAGGATCATTTTCCGGGTTTGGCTGCCTAATGGGGTGCTAAGCTGATACAGATACACCCCGGAAGGAGCCATTTGGCCACTTTCGGTATCCCCATCCCAGAATGTGGAATGCCATCCTGCTTCCCAATTTCCCTGAAGTAAGGTTTTGACTTTTTGCCCCAACACATTGTAAACAACCAGAGTAGCGCGGGTAGCTTCGGGAAGATAGAATTCAATCGCCGTCCGATTGTTAAAGGGATTGGGATAATTGGGATGTAACTTTACCGTATGAGGTACTTCGCCTCCCCCGCCAGGTATTCCTAACACGCTTAAAGGCAAATAACCCAACTCCCCTCCTTCTCCCAGTAAATACAACTGGGATTCTCCCGCTCCAATAGCCATTGCTTTTAGAGAACTCCCGGGAAGTTGACGGGTGTATTGGGTAAAATCTCTACCATTATTGTTTGAATACATGAGCACAGGAAAACTCATATAATCACCAGATAATATAATATTATCTTCCATAATCTCCATATCTAACAATCGGAGATAAGGAAAAGAATTCACCATTATCCAGTTGCTTCCACCATTCTCCGATTTAAAAAAATAGCCCGTAAATGAATCATATCCCAACAAATATACGGTATGCCTGTCTTTACAAAATATTTTTGTAATAGTCATCTCTAAGGGTAATTCCTGATTCATCCGTATCCAGGTGTCTCCGCCATCGGTGGTATGCCACAAACGGCGCGCACCACCAATCCAGCCATTTTGCTCATCGAAAAAACAAATCGCGTAATAATTTCTCCGGGAGGAAATTGCCGTAATATGTCCCCAGGTGGTTCCTCCATCTTTAGTACGTGCTACGTAGCCAGATTGACCAACCGTCCAACCCACGGAATCGGAAACAAAATAAATATCGTTCAGGAAAACCGGAGCCTGATATTGTTGGGTAAAACTGGAAGCGCTATCATTGGTCGCATATATCGAATTATCCCAACAAATCCATCCCTTCTGGGCATTGCGGAAATACAGTGCCTGGAGCTTCCCTTCAGGGGAAATCAGACGGTCCAGGTAAATTTCTTTCCAGCTTTTCCCCGCATCCAGGCTCATTAAAATATTTTTTCTACCAGCAGCAATGTACGTTTTATCATCTAAGAATTGTAATGTTATTCCTCCTTCCAGGCTTCTGTACCAGGAGGTGAACCACAAATATCCCCCATCAATGGTTCTGAGCACTTTCCCCCACCCTCCTGCTGCCCAACCATACGTTTCATCCACAAAATCGAACATAGATGCTCCCGGTATGGAGGAACATTGGTACCAGTGCTCACCTCCATCCATGGTTTTATACAAAATATGCTTTTCACTAATTAAGGCATATCCTACCTGGTCATTAATCATCTTAAAATCGGCAATTGCAGAATCTCCCCAGGGTAAATCAGTCAGCTGTTTCCAGGTGTGACCTCCATCCGTAGTATGAAAAATATCCTCTGATAAATCGTCTCTATCCCAATACCACACAGTAAACCATCCTTTTAGAGAATCCAGAAACTGGATCGAAGTTATCGTCGAAAATGGAGAAAATTCAAAAATGAAGGACCAGGAATCTCCACCATCCTGCGTTGCAAGTAATGTGTTACCTCTTATCATCCATCCATGGGCAGAGTCTGCAAAGGTTATCTGAGTAATCCGTCCCTCAGTAATTTGTTTCCAGGAAAATCCACCATCCCGGGTATGAAACAATCCCTTAGAT
>JALXCH010000506.1 GCA_026991005.1 Calditrichia bacterium
CTTTCGATCGCAAAGGGTACACCGTGCTGGAAAATTACATTATCAAGCACCAGAACTATTTCTTTGGTGAGAGGCTATTCGACGAAATGCTTCTGAAATACGAAAACTGGGACGAGGTTCTGGCTAACATTTACTGGTCGAAGGGAAATTTAGCTTTTGCCCAGGGGCTCAAATCGGAAGCAGAGAATTTCTGGGAAATCAGTCGCAATTACATGCGTCGCTACCTCCCGGAAAATAGCCCGCTTTTGAAACAGGTGGGGGATGTCGCCCGGCTTTCCGGGAAGAAATGAGTCGCAGCACACCAATATTCCCGGAGCCCCGGAGAAAGAACGGGAAAACACAGCGAAGGACAAGAACACAGGAACGGTTTTCCGAAAGTACAGGCATCTGAGCAATTTTCTAAGGTTTTTCCGTAAACTAATGCAGGATGAGGTCTCGATTGCAAAAATCGTTGCTCCAATATTAAAGCGAACAAAATTGAAACTCGATAAACCAATTTAACACGGAGATTCGGTATGAAACATTGGGTATGGTTCCTCAGCATTTTATTATTCGTTGCCGGATGTACCTCTAAAAAGCAGGGAGTTTCCTCCCTGACCATTCATCAACACGAACTGAACGTTAAAATTGAACCGGAGCAGCATCTGGCTCAAATTGTGGATAAAGTGTCCTTTTCCCTTTCCCGGGAATCCAGAAAAATAAATTTAAATCTGAACCGGGATGTGGAATTGAAAGAAGTGCTCTTCCACGGAGAAGCGCTGGAACATACCGTGGAAATTGTACCCCAACCCGGTAAAGGTGGCGAGACGGACACCGTTGCCCGGGTGAACATCCGTTTCCCCGAACCGATTCAGGAAGGCGACGTCGTCCTTAAATACAAATTAGCCGCAACCGATCCCATCGACAAAGCGGCTTTCTCCCGGGAATATATTGCCTACCAGGTTAAAAAATATATCGGGGAAAAGGGTGTTTTTCTCAGTCCTTCGGCTCATTGGTACGCAGATACAGAAGAGAGCCTGGCTCAATACGTGGTTCAGGCTTTTATTCCGGAACAATTCCACATCCTGACCCAGGGGAAATTAGTGGAGGAATCCGTCGATCAGGGAATGCGTAAAGTGGTGTGGAGCATTAAATATCCTACCGACGGCATTCATCTGGTCGGTTCCCATTATCAGATTCAAAAAACAACATTTCACGGGGTGGACATTTACACCTATTTCTTCCCCGAAACGCAGGAACTGGCTCCTCGCTACCTTCAGGCCTGCCAGCGTTACATCGCCATGTACGAGGATTTAATCGCCCCTTATCCGTTTAGCAAATTTGCCGTGGTGGAAAACTTCTTCCCCACGGGATACGGAATGCCTTCCTACACCCTGCTGGGCAGCCAGGTACTGCGCTTACCCTTCATTCTTTACACCTCGTTAGGTCACGAAATATGTCACAACTGGTGGGGAAATTCCGTTTACGTGGATTACGATACCGGCAACTGGTGCGAAGGGCTAACCACTTATTTTGCGGATTATCATTACAAGGAGCTGCAGAGTCCCCAGGCGGCGATGGAGTACCGCCGGGATTTGTGCCGCGATTTTACCGTGTACGTTACCGGTGAAAAGGACTTTCCGTTGAGCCAGTTCACCGAGCGCAGCGAGAGTGCTTCCCGGGCTATTGGCTATGGAAAAAGTGCTATGGTGTTTCATCAACTGCGGCGCATTATTGGCGATTCTGCTTTCTATGAAGTATTTCGCACCTTTTACCGGGATAATAAATTCCGGAAAGCATCCTGGAAGGATATTCAGGCAGCGGTGGAAAAAACCATCGGGAAACCGGCGGATTGGTTTTTCGAGCAGTGGATTCAGCGTCCCGGAGCTCCCACCCTGCACATCAAAGATATTCAGGTTCAGGAACAGGTGGTGGAAATCACCCTCTCCCAGCCGCAACCGCTTTACCGCCTGTACGTTCCCATCCGTCTAATTACCAGCGAGGATACCATCACCCGTTACGTCTGGTTCGAGAAATCCGTGCAAACCTACCAGATTCCTTACCAGGGAGATCCGGAGGTAATTTCGGTGGATCCCGAGTTCGATGTATTCCGGAAACTGGTTCGCAACGAAATTCCTCCCACACTTTCGGAAATTTTCGCTCAGCAGAAAACCATTGTGGTGCTGCCCGATCATGCTGCTCCTACTCTTCAAAAGGCATATCGTCAATTTGCGGAAATGTATCGGGAAGGTGAGAAAAATGTAGAAGTCAAAGCGGCATCGGAACTCTCTGAGGAAGAAATCGAAAACGCCACCTTGTTGCTATTGGGAACACCCGGGGAGAACAGCATTCTCTCCCGGATCACATTGGAACCGCAAAAGGAGGTAAAAATTGCCGGGGAGAAGATACTCCTCAACGATGAGGAAGTCCCCGGAGCTAACGAATTGGTGGTGCTCAGCTTCCGCGATGCGAAAAATCCCAATCGCAATATCGGGATTGTAGCAGCAGGCCGTGCGGGCAAAATTGGTCGCGTGGGAATGCTGATTAAGCATTACGGCAAATACAGTTACCTGGTGTTCGAAAACGGGAAGAATAAAATCAAAGGAATCTACACGGTTCAGAAAAGTCCGCTTACTTACACCGCCAATCCCCGCAAACCGGGTGATGCTCAGAGTTTCAAATGAAGTAGAAAAGGGATTTCGAATGTTTCAGGGTTCTACCCAGCCAATCGATTAATAAAATTTTCTGTAAAAACACAAAAACCGCTGGTGGAGTTAAAGCCAGCGGTTTTTTAATGGGGGCAGAAATCGTTTTTCTTTAAAAAATGTCATGAAATTTCACTGTTTCCTGTTCCCGGCGTAGCGCCATCAGGGTATGGAAGATTAATTTCTGAAGCATCTGCTCGAAGCGAGCGCTGTCGATGAATTTCTGGAGCCCGTTGGCAATCCACTCATACTCCCGACCCGACCGGAGATGCCGATCCATGGTGCGGATAAAATTACGCTTCACATCGTTAATAAAATAATCGATGACCTGCTCCAGCCGCTCTTGCTTTTCGAAATAAATAACCGCAATACGATTGCGAATTTCGTTTTCCATTTCCAGCTTGAACAACTCTTTCACATACTGAATGGCATCCGCTAACTGGTAGAAACGATTCATGATATCCAGAAAATGCTCGGAGAAATTTTTCTCCAGATGGTTAATACAGCGCATGGAGATTTTGCTCTCGTGTTTGCGGGGAAGGGAAAACTGAAGGCGGAAATACTTCTTGTAGTTTTCCGAAAGGTGCCGGTACAACTCCTGAATTTCACCGTTCAGTTTTCGGGAAATCGCCTGCATGAAACTGGATTTGAACTCCAGATCCAGCACCTGGGGCATGCGCACCAGGGATTTTACCTGATAGCGCAAATTGGTGGTACATTTTTTAAGCACCATCAGATTGGGATAGTCCCGTTCCAGCAACTCATTGAGCGAAACCCCGGGGTCTTCCTGCATCTCCTGAAACACATGGTACAAATCCTGCCGCACAAACGAGCGGAACACACCCCGCATATCGTCCAGTAAATTCTGGCTGAACAGATCCAGAAAGAACTGATTGTCCACGTATTTGATTAACAATTGTACTTCCGGAACAATTCGGTCGTAATAGCCCCGCTCTTTCAGCAGTTCTACACCCGCTTTATGTTTTTTCTCAAGGTCTTTTAGTTCCATTTTCTTCTTCAATTTTAGTTCTTCATAGTTTGCGCATATTTTGGGGAGATAATTTTGATTTTTCGCACACCTGAAGGAATGAGGAATTAAATAAAAATCAAAAAGTATGAAAAATCCTCTGAATTACCACCAGAAGGTTTCGCACAGGTATTTTTTTCACTTCCAATCCCCCTCCCATCTCCCGCTTCCTTTTTC
>JALXCH010000507.1 GCA_026991005.1 Calditrichia bacterium
TAATTCGATATCAGATGGAGAAACTATCTTTCCATTAGATTTAATTACACCATTCATGGGAGAAATTTAATAGAAGAAAAGGGTGGAGTCCAGTGTTTTCTACATTTCTTAAGTTGACGCCAATGCGATTTATCTGGAAATAACTCTGGCCATTCCAGCATCTAAAACAAAGAAGGCGGTTATTACAACCGCCTTCTTTACAACAGAACTTTATTCAACACCCCGTTTCAGGGAAGTTCAATTCCGGGGGGAGGTGCAATAAATCCTTCTTCCATCATCTTCTGGGTCTTTTCCCTCGCTTCGCGAATGATGCGATCGGCAATCTGGAACAACTCATCGCGATTCATTTTAATGCGTGCTACACCCTGTTCAATTGCCTTTAGCCCCACCGCTACCGCTTCCCGCGGGAATACTTCCCAGTCCTCCATGGTGGGAATAAGGTAATCCTCGTGCAATCCCCGATCGTAGGCGGTGGCGGCCAGTTCCTCGGCAGCCGCAATGCACATTTCATCGGTAATGGTCCGCGCCATCACATCCAGGGTCCCCCGGAAAATACCGGGAAATCCCAGAGAGTTATTCACCTGATTGGGAAAATCGGAGCGTCCCGTTGCCACAATCCGCGCTCCCGCTTCCTTTGCTTCCCATGGCCAGATTTCCGGTACAGGATTGGCGCACACAAATACGATGGGATCCTTCGCCATATCGGCAATCCATTCCTTTTTAATGGTATCGGGTCCCGGCTTGGAAAGAGCAATCACCACATCGGCACCTTTCATGGCATCGGGGATATCCCCTTTCACCTGCTTTTCGTTGGTGGTCAGGCAAAAATGCCATTTTTCTTTGAAATTGCTATTTTTAATATCGTCCCGATCCCGGTGCAGAGTACCCTTGGAATCCACCATGATGATTTTTTTGGGATCCACTCCGGCCAGAATCATAATGCGGGCAATGGCAATGTTAGCGGCTCCGGCGCCAATCATGGCCACTTTCACTTCATTCATTTTTTTACCCACAATCCGTAGGGCATTAATCAAACCCGCCACGGTAACGGCGGCTGTACCCTGCTGGTCGTCGTGCCAGATGGGAATACGGGCTTTCGCTCGCAGCGTATCCAGAATATGGAAACATTTGGGCTGAGCAATATCCTCCAGATTCACCCCGCCTAACCCCGGTTGCAACAACAGCACGGTCTTGATGAATTCATCGGGATCTTTCGTATCCAGCATAATGGGGAAAGCATCCACACCACCCAGATATTTAAACAACAGGGCCTTTCCTTCCATCACCGGTAAACCCGCTTCGGGTCCAATGTCTCCCAGTCCCAACACCCGGGTACCATCCGAAATCACCGCTATGGTATTCCATTTATTCGTGTGCTGAAACACCATATCCGGATTTTTCTGAATGTCCTTACAGGGGGCGGCGACACCCGGAGTGTACCAGACGCCGAAGCTTTCCATTCCCCAGATGTGCGCTTTGGGAATCACCTCTATTTTTCCACGATAGAAAGGATGCAATCGCATGGCATCTTCGGCAGGCTTTTGCGCTTTGGCGATGAGTTCTTCTTTACTTAATTGTTTTTCCGACATGATTCCTCCTATGAAAATGTGTCTTATATCGTTTGAGTCTTTGAAAAAACTCTACCTTTGTTAAATCTGTAACAAATATATCTTAAAAAATAATGTGAAAAAAGAAAAGATTATTTTTTCAGAAATAGCCAGGGATTCAATCCGTTGATGGTTGCGTTTGCAGAGCGGGAAAAAGGTGGGAGAAATTTGAATTCAAGCACTATGTACCTCACTCCTCCTGCCCCTTTTTCTGTTGCCGGGGTAAGAAAATATGAGCCGTAGTTCCCTTACCCAGTTCGCTCTCGAACTGAATCATTCCTCCATGATCTTGAATAATCTGATGCACAATAGCCAGCCCCAGGCCGGTTCCATCCGGTTTGGTAGTAAAAAAGGGATCGTAAATTTTAATGAGTTGCTCCCGGGGAATTCCCACCCCGGTATCGATAATTTGTACATGCATCTGCCGGGTATCGCAATTACTTTTCAGGGTAATCACTCCCCCTTCCCCCATGGCATCCAGACTATTTTTCACAATGTTGAAAAATGCCTGGTAGAGCAATTTCTCGTCACCGCTCACCCAACTGTCCTGGCAATTAAACTGAAGTTGCACCCGAATTTTCCGGGAGCGAATCAGGGCATCCATCATCATCAGCACCTGATGGAGGATCTGGTGCACATCCACCCTTTTCTTTTCCGGTTTACGGGGATGCGCCAGATTCAGAATATTATCCAGGATGGCCTCCAGATTGCCCACTTGAGACTTGATGATTCCGGCATACTGCCGCAGCGGGGAGTCCGGGGACAATTTCTTTTCCAGCAAATTGGCAAATCCACCGATGGAAACCAGCGGATTGCGGATTTCGTGGGCCACGCGAGAAGCCATCTCCCCCAGCGCCGCCAGTTTTTCTGCACGCACCAGACGAAGAGAATGCTCCTCCAGTTTACGGTAAGCTTGCTGCAGCTCGTTCACCCGCTCTTCCAGATTGCGATACAACTGCACATTTTCCAGCATCAGCACTGCCTGGCGGGCCAGCACTTTCAGCGTTTCCACCTCCTCCGGTCCTATTACTCGCCCGGAGATGCGATTGTCCGCCCATATTACCCCAAAATTTCGTTTTTTGGTAATGAGTGGGAGCACCACAAAAGAGGATGTTTGCAATGCTTCTCGCAAATCGCCCCCATCAAAACGGAAATGCAGCCCCTTTGCTCCATTCCGTAATTCGGGGGAAATAATCAAGATTTTATTTTTTTGCAGCGCGTGAATCAACACATTGCTTACCGCAGAAAGGGAGATCTGAATCTTCCGAATTTGTTTTTCGAACGGATAAGAACCTCGTCGAAAATGGCGATGATACACAGCCAGTACTTCGCGCAAACTCCCCCGCCCGGCCTGTAATTTTTTCCAGCGCTGGATTTCGGCAGCTTCCGGAACAGGACCCACAGCCAGCTTACCCACCAGCACACCTTCCCCTGCCTTCCGCGCAAAAAATGCCGCCCGATCGAAACGGGGCTTCTCGCCGGAAATTAACGCCAAAAGCACTGTGCGGATAATTTCGTCGGGATGGTAAATATCCATGAGCACTTCGTTCAGCTCGCTGAGCAGGGAAAGTTCGCGCACCGACTGCCGCAACTCCAGCTCCAGCTGCTTCCGCTCCGTCACATCCCGCAAAATCACCGAGCTCCCCACCGGATTTCCTTGCTCATCGTAAATCCGGGTCTGGGTAAGTTCAACAAAAATCTCCTTCCCCGAACGGTGCAGACGCCGGGTTTCGTACTGCTGAATAAATCCCTTCCGCTCCAGCTCCGAGCGAATATATTCGCTCTCTCCCAATTCCCGTAGAATAGCGGGCAATAAAACATCCTGGCTTTTCCCGATAATTTCTTCCGGGCGATAACCAAACAGCAGCTCCGCACCCCGATTCCAGCTTCGAATGATGTTGGCTTCATCCACAAAGAAAATAGCATCTGCGGAATAATTCACAATTGCAGAATACAGTTTATCGATGGAAAAGGGGGACGAATTTTTCATAAAAATTCCTGAAATGAATCCACTGTTTTTCAGCACAAACAAAACCCGTTCCGGAATATTCGGGAACGGGCGACATGGAATATCCGGCTTATTTCCGCAGGCTATCAGGATTCTTCGTTATTTTTGTTGAATGCTTTCAAGAATGGCTGGAACAGGTCAATGGGAACCGGGAAGATGGTAGTGGAGTTGTTCTCCGAAGCCACTTCGGTAAGCGTTTGCAGGAAGCGCAACTGAAGCGCCACCGGATATTTGTTGATGATCTCCGCAGCCATCTGAAGTTT
>JALXCH010000508.1 GCA_026991005.1 Calditrichia bacterium
CGATTCCCTGCACCAGGGTGTAGGTATCGAAAATACCTCCGCTGGAAGCGCAGGCGCCCATGGCGATGCACCATTTGGGTTCCGGCATCTGGTCCCAGATTCGTTTCAGAATGGGCAGTTCTTTTATGGAAACCCGACCGGCAACAATCATCAAATCGCTCTGGCGGGGAGTAAAGCGAATGGCTTCGGCACCTAAGCGTGCCATATCGAAACGTGATGCCAGGGTAGCCATGAACTCAATGGCGCAACAAGCTGTGCCAAAGGGCATCGGCCACAGGGAATTTTTCCTAGCCCAGTTGAGCAATTTATCGGTGCGTGTAGTCACAATATTTTTAACCCGATCTTCACCCGCCATGTTGTCCTCCTGCATTTCTTTGTGCGTACCACTCCCTAACCGGAGGGAGTCGTTTTCCAAAAATAAAATAGTTTCCGGAAAAATAAAATAGTTTTTTTAAGAAAATCCTCACAAAACGCTTTTGAGTAATTAAACCGGTTTTAATAAACCACAGAAACCACAGAAAACATAGAAACCAATGTCAGATGCTGAAACTTTGGAAAACACTGAAAGCATGGAAAAGGCATAAGGGAGGTAGATAGGGGAAATAGGGGAAATAGGGGAAATAAGGGAAATAAGGGAAATAGGGTGAATAAGGGAAATAGGGTGAATAGGGTGAAAGGACGGGGGGAATCACGGGTATTTAATTCGCCTATGGTTTTGTTGGCTATGGGTAAGCTTAACCGCGAATAGCGCGAATTCACATTTGCCCACGAATAACACGAATGGGCACGAATTAAAAATAATTGTTTCCTGGAAATTGTAATTTGAAATTGAGTGTTTGGAATTTGAGTTTTGTGATTTGGAATTTGTTTTTTGGGAATTTTGGATTTGTAATTTTAGAATAGCATCTAAAGTTGCATTATCTTGCTACGAAGAAGAAACATTCCATGCAATTCAGAAGAGATTCTTCGCTCCGCTGGTGCTTCGCTTAGAATGACAGGGAGGAGAAGTGTTCCTGTCATTCTGAACCCGAGCCGCAGGTGAGGGTGATGAATCTCACTCAGAGGGTGTAGGACGTTAGAGATTCTTCGTCATCCTGCGTTGCAGGACTCCTCAAAATGATAGGAAGGAGGTGCCATATATCGGTTCCTCTGCCTTTGGTGAAAGCTGAAGCATCTCACACGCTGCAAAAAGGGATTCTTCGCTGCGCTCAGAAAGAAAAGATTGGTTCGCCTCCGGAGAACCGGGCTGCACAGGTTATCCAATTCATTCGCCTCACCAAAATCATTAACCACGAATCACACGAATAAGCACGAATAAAAACAAATACATAATTAAATTATAAAAGAATCTGTTAAATCATTTGAAATTTGGAATTTGAGGCTTGTTTTTTGAGATTTGGAATTTGAGTTACTACCACCTTTTCGTATATTTTAATCATGAAACGTTTCAATCGCACCGTCTGGGGATGGGTATTGTACGATTGGGCCAATTCCGCCTTTGCCACCACCATTATGGCCGCCATCCTGCCCACTTTTTACAGCACCGTTGCCGCCGCACAGCTTCCTCCCCATGTCGCCTCCAGCTATTGGGGATTTACCAACACCATCGCCATGCTGATTATTGCCCTCACCGCTCCTATTCTGGGAGCTATTTCCGATTATTTAAATGCTAAAAAACGATTTCTGGCGGCGTTTGTGGCAGTGGGGGTAGTGGGTACCGCCTTCCTGGCCACCATTCATTCCGGTGAGTGGCTTAAAGCCTCGCTTCTGTACATTGTAGGACGAACGGGGTTTGCCAGCGCCAACATTTTTTACGATGCCCTACTGCCGCACATTGCTCCGCGCCGGGAAATCGATCGCGTTTCGGCACTGGGCTATGCGGTGGGATATCTGGGTGGTGGGTTGCTGCTGGCGCTTAATTTACTGATGATTTTACAGCCCCATTGGTTTGGCTTTCCGGATTCCGAAGCGGCAGCCCGATTTTCTTTCCTCACCGTAGCGGTGTGGTGGGCAGCCTTTTCCATCCCGTTGTTCCGCTGGGTTCCCGAGCCGCTGGTTACACAGATAAATGAGCGAAAGGTAAATCCCTTGCGCGAAGGGATGCGGCGCATCGTTGGTACGCTGCGGGAAATTCGCCGGTATCGGCAGGCGTTCCGCTTCCTCCTTGCTTTCTGGTTGTACAACGATGGAATTGGTACCATCATCGTCATGGCCGTAATTTTTGGGGTGGAAATTGGTATTGGACAGCAACATCTTA
The DNA here is from genome assembly GCA_026991005.1 of Calditrichia bacterium. The sequence continues at coordinate 2,258 of JALXCH010000508.1, forward strand.
TTGGCGCCATTTTAATGGTGCAGTTTGTGGGAATGCCTTTTGCCATTTTGTTTGGTAAACTGGCGCAGCGCCTGGGGGCAAAACGTTCCATTTTAATGGGGCTTTCGGTGTACACGGGAATCGCCATGGGCGGGTATTTTATTCAGAGCGCTTTCCACTTCTGGATGTTAGCCGTTGCTGTGGCAATGGTGCAGGGGGGCACCCAGGCTCTCAGTCGTTCCCTGTACGGGAAGTTAATTCCCCGGGAAAAATCGGCGGAGTTTTACGGGTTTTATGATGTGAGCCAGAAGTTTTCGGGAATTCTTGGCCCTGCTGTTTTTGGATTCATGAGCAAGCTTACCGGAAACAGCCGCTCGGGAATCTTTTCCCTGATTGTCTTCTTTATTGGGGGGGCACTGGTGCTTTTATCTGTGGAAGAACCGGAAACGCCACCGAAGCACTACTGAATTTTCCCGGGAATCAAAGGTGTCTTTTGCAGGAAATATCACTAGAACAATCATTAAAAGGATGCCATCCGGAATCGAAACAGAAAATATGAATTGGCTTATTCGCTTAATATTTATTATATTAATCAGCTTTTTTAGCGGGTACGGACAGGATGTTGCGAATTATTTAAGCATGCGCTATGGGAGTGTGGTGATTCGATACCCGCCGGAGGAAGAAAATCGGGCCATGCAGGTGGTTGCTATTCTTAAGAGCGAGGAAGGACGTATCTGCAGGTTTTTTGGAATGAAAAAAGAGCTGGCGCTGCAGATTTATCTTCCCGTTTCGCGCGAGGCGTTTGTGCGTATTGCCGGAGAAGGTGTACCGGATTGGTCGGCGGCGCTGTTTATTCCCTCGCGAAATCTGATTGTGATGAAACGACCGGAGTGGGTGAGTAGTGGTTTTCGGTTGCGGGAGGAACTGCTGCACGAACTGACCCACGCCTGTTTCTACCGCTATTTTAGCAACCGGCGTCTGCCCCTCTGGTTCAACGAAGGGCTGGCACAGTTTCTTTCCGGGCGACGGTTGCAACTGCCAGATGGGGTGCGACTTTCCAATGCTTTATGGGCACGGAAAATTATTCCCCTACGCGATGTGGATAGCCTGATGCAGTTCTCTGCCGTGCGCGCTCGCCTGGCTTATCTGGAAAGCCTCAGCGCGGTGGAATTCCTGAATAGGCGCTATCTTACCACACCGCAGCACTGGCAGGGATTTTTGCGCCGCGCTAAAGAGGAAGGAATGGACGCGGCCATGCAGCAGTATCTGCACATGGATAGCATCGATTTCGAGTGGCGCTGGTTCCGCTGGCTGCAAAAGGAATATCGCTGGTTCATCCTGTTTAATCTGGAAAATCTCATCTGGGTGGCGATGATACTGGTGCTCATCGGTGCCCTGTACGCCATCCGTTACCGGAATCGCAAAATTCTTAAACAATGGGAATTACAGGAACAGTGGGAAGATTTGAATTCGGAAACATCAGGAGAAGAATAAATGTACGTACCGAAAAAAATGTTTCTCACCAAGGGTGTGGGAGTTCATAAAGAAAAATTAGCCAGTTTCGAAATGGCGCTTCGCAATGCGGGAATTGCCCCTTTTAACATTGTGGAGGTCTCTTCCATTTTTCCTCCCCATTGCCA
>JALXCH010000509.1 GCA_026991005.1 Calditrichia bacterium
GCTTTAACTTATCCTGAAATGTTTTTGGAAAAATATTTTGACCGAATAACTTATTATTGCACCTATGAAAAACGTAATGATCGAATCAATTACTTTCAATTACTGGGATATTAAGTTGACGCCAATGTGTAGGGACGGGACAGGATAACCGAATCGTTTGTATCATTATCTTGGTATTTGGAATTTGAGATTTGTTATTTGTTATTTGGAATTTGGAATTTGTTATTTGAGATTTCGTCGCGTGCGTTGCGGTTTATTAAAACACCTCCGCAGAGTAAAATTACAGTTGCATCCCTCAGGTGCGTGCGATAATTTTCACAAAAAAATCGAGGCAGCAATGAGACAATGGATCATTATTCTGTTGGGAATTATACTGTGGGGAGCAACGGGGGCATCGGCACAGCATATAAAATTACTTACCCCTCCGGTGATGGAACTGGGCACCATCCCTTCTGATACCATCATCCACACCACCATCCGCTTCATGAACGATGGCAAAGCCCCATTGATTCTGGAAGAGGTGAAGACCAGTTGTGGTTGCACCGCCGCGGAACCGGAAAAAATGACCATCCAGCCCGGCGAGGAGAGCGCGGTGCAGGTTTCTTTTAACAGCCGGGGATACCGAGGAGAGGTGCACAAATATGTAACGCTGATTAGCCAGAATGCGGAGCCAGGTCAGGTGCGGGTAACCCTGCACATGCATGTGCGGGAACGGATTGAAATTCACCCCCGATTTCTGGAATTTCGCATTGTGAACGTGGGTGACACACCCGTAACCCAGCATTTTACCATTCGGAACCACTCCGGCAGCAAGCTAAAAGTGTCCGATGTTACCGTAAGCAAATCCATTTTCTCGGTAAAACCCCGTAAGTTTGAAATACCTGCCGGGGATTCGGTACAGGTGCAGGTAACTGTGCGTCCCGGAAAACCCGGGCAGTTTGATGATGTGATTCTGGTGCGTTTTCAGAAACCGAAAAAATTAATCAAACGCGTCCCCGTATTTGCGAAGATTCAGGAATTAAAATAAATCCTGAAGTCGGGGCTAGTAAATGTGTAGTATGGTGAAGTGCACACTTTTTTCTCTTATAACGGGTACGGTGAGTGTAAAATAATATTCCGCGCTTTTGGACGGTGTTAACTGCAGAGATCGCAGAGAAGGCGCCAGGTTCGCAAAGAAAAAGACATTTTTTAGTTATTAAAGAAATCTTCATTAAATCTTATAGAGGAATTATTGTGCCTCTTCGGTTATTTATTTAAGCCTCAGCACGTGCCGAGGGCACAATGAAAAAATGGAGAACTGAGACGCTGCGAACGTTACGTTCGTGGCGGTTAATTTAAAAAATTCTGAAGGTAAAAGAACCATTCGAATTGCTATTCATTCAAATAGTGAGAAATTCCGTAACCTCCCGGAGATTTACTACCGCTTCAGAGGTATTGCGTAAACCATAGCGGACAGGTTCTGCTGGAAAAGATACTACAATTCCTGCCAGGAGAGTACGCGCACTCCTTTGAATTCGAAACTGTGCTCCCCGGCATAAATTAAAATTGGTTGTTCTACATTATCTTTCGCTAAATGGGAATAATATTGCAATCCCTTAATGAAATCGGCATTAAATGTCTCGCCCGATTTTGTTTCGATGGGGAGTAATTTCCTTCCGCGCTCCATGATGAAATCCACTTCATGCCCCTGGGCGTCTCGCCAGAAATACAAAGGAGGAATTCGGGCAGAATGAAGGTGCAGTTTGTACAATTCTCCGAAAACAAAAGATTCGAATATGGAACCGCGCATGGCGTGAAAGGGAAGCTCCTCTGCATTGCGAATCCCCAGAAGAAACGCCAGCAGCCCCGTGTCCAGAAAGTACAATCTGGGGGATTTTACCAGACGTTTTCTGAAGTTCTGGAAGTGAGGTGGAAGGAGTTTGATAATAAATCCCGCCTGTAATATGGATAGCCATCGTCGCGCTGTGGTGTGGGAAATTCCTGCATCCGAAGCCAGATTCGATAAATGAAGCAACTGTCCGTTTCGCCCTGCACACAGGCGCACAAACCGGGCAAAAACATCTAAATCCCCAATGTTTTGCACCAATCTCACATCCCGTTCGATATAGGTTTGATAGTACCAGGCGTACCATTCCGTGGGATTGTAATTTTTATCGTGGATAGCGGGGTAGAAACCCTGGTACAATAATTCCCATAAATCGGGCATCTGAGATAATGAGCCCGGGTATTCGGGAAATTGTTCGGGAAGAAGAAATGGCTGGTTTAGAATCTCTCGTTTGGAAAATGGCAAAAGGTGGAGAATGGCAGTGCGTCCCGCCAGCGATTGAGAAATTTTTTCCGAAAGTAAAAAATGCTGAGAGCCTGTTAGAATAAACCGTCCAGGTTGGGGATTTTCATCAACAATTGTCTGGATATAGGAAAACAAATCCGGTGCACGTTGCACTTCATCCAGAATCACATTGCTTTTAATACTCCGGAGGAATCCTCGCGGATCTTCAAGTGCCATCTGGCGAATATCCGGATTTTCCAGTGAGAAATACTGATAATCCGTAAACTGCGAGCGCACCAGCGTTGTTTTACCGGATTGCCGTGGACCGGTCAAAGTAATCACAGGATATTGTTGAACGATTTCCTGTAACTTCCTGGAAAGGAAACGAGGGATCATTTTATTTTTCCTAGCAAATTGAACATTCAATGTTCAAAATACATTAAATAAATTGATTTGTCAAGGAGATTGTTGTGTTCAGGGAATGTGTTTTTAATAACGTTATTTTACATCCCCATTGAAACACAAAAACCCCGAACGAGTGTCGTCCGGGGTTTGAATTTTCGCTTTCAAATTAAGATGAACATCATTGCTTCACCATATTCCGCAGCACGGTTTGCAGAATACCGCCGTTTTCGTAATATTCCACTTCCACGGGAGTATCCAGCCGTACCGTGACGTTAAAGATTTTTTCGATGCCTTCTTCATCTGTTGCCTTCACCACCAGCTCTTTACCGGGAGTTAAACCTTTTTCAATTCCCAGAATCTGGAACACTTCGCGTCCGGTGAGTCCCAGTTGCCGCCAGCCGTCGTTTTCGGCAAATTGCAGCGGCAGGACTCCCATACCAATCAGGTTGCTGCGATGGATGCGTTCGAAGCTTTCGGCAATAACGGCTTTTACTCCCAGCAGGGCCGTGCCTTTGGCAGCCCAATCCCGGGAACTTCCCGTACCGTATTCCTTCCCGGCCAGCACAATTAACGGGGTGCCATCTTGAATGTACTTCATGGCCGCATCATAGATGAACATCTTCTCACCGGTGGGGAAGTAAATGGTGTATCCACCTTCTACACCTTCCAGCAACAGATTCTTGATGCGGATGTTTCCAAAGGTTCCGCGCATCATAACTTCATGATTTCCACGCCGGGAACCAAAGGAGTTGAAATCTTTGGGTTGAATCCCGTGGGCAATGAGGTACTGCCCCGCGGGACTGTCCACAGGAATGGTACCTGCCGGGGAAATATGGTCGGTGGTCACGGAATCCCCCAACAATGCCAGTACCCGCGCGTTGTGAATATCGCCGGGAGTGGGTTTTTCCAGGGACATATCTTTGAAGAAAGGCGGTTGTTTGATGTAGGTGGATTTTTCGTCCCACTGGTACAGTTCTGCTTCTTTAACCTGCAGTGCCTGCCAGTGTTTATCTCCCTGATACACCTCTCCGTATTTAGCAGCAAACATTTCCGGTTTCAGGGCAGATTCGATGGCGGCAGCAATTTCTGCCTGGCTGGGCCAGATGTCCCGGAAGTACACCGGATTGCCCTCGGAGTCTGTCCCCAGGGGTTCCTTTTCCAGATCGATATCCACGCGGCCGGCCAGGGCGTACACTACCAC
>JALXCH010000510.1 GCA_026991005.1 Calditrichia bacterium
CATCCGAAATGGCCACCGCTCCCTGCTCCACCAGCTCCAGAATTTCGCTCAACTCCTTACCTTCTCGCCCTTTGGTGATGGCGGCAATGGGATACACATTCACCAACGAACCTTTGGAACGATCTTTAATGTACTGAATAATCTCCTGCGTATCGATGGGAGGATTGGTATTGGGCATACAGGCCACGGCGGTAAATCCCCCATTTGCTGCCGCCAGGCTACCCGTAGCAATGGTTTCCTTCCCCTCCGCCCCGGGCTCTCGCAAATGCACATGCATGTCCAGCCAGCCGGGACTAATCACTTTGCCCGTACAATCAATGGTGTTTCCGGAAAAACCACTGGGGGAAATGTGCCCCACTTCCACAATGCGACCCTGCTCGATGACAACATCCAGTTGCTCGTCCAGATTTTGCTCGGGGTCGATAACTCGCCCTCCGTGGAGCAATAATTTTTCCGGCAAAGGTTGAAACGTTTTTCCGCTGGCAACAACATTTTTAGTTAATTTCACTGCGACCTCCTGTTAATAGATACAACACCGCCATGCGAACAGCCACACCGTTGGTGACCTGTTCCAGAATCACCGAATGTTCGCTGTCCGCTACATCGCTGGAAATTTCCACCCCGCGATTCATGGGGCCGGGATGCATGATGAGGATGGGCCGGGTCGCCCGCTCCAGCCGCTCGCGGGTAATGCCAAAATAGTTGTGATATTCCCTTAAAGAGGGGAAAAGCCCTTTGCGCTGGCGCTCCAATTGCAAGCGCAGAATGTTCATTACATCCACCTGCGGAATAATCTCATCCACATTGTGGTAAATTTCCACCCCCAATTTTTCGATTTCGCGGGGAATAAGCGTGGAAGGCCCGCACACCAGCACCCGTGCCCCCATCTTCCGCAAACCGTAAATATTGGACATCGCCACCCGGGAGTGGGAGATATCGCCCACCAGAGCTACGGCAATATCGTTCAGGCGCCCCAGCTTCTGGCGTATGGTGAACATGTCCAGTAGCGCTTGAGTGGGATGTTCGTGCCCTCCATCTCCGGCATTAATGATGTTCGCATCCAGCACCCGGGAAAGTAAATGGGGCGCTCCCGGGGAGGAATGCCGGACTACGACCATGTCAATCTTCATGGCTTCAATATTCCTAACCGTATCGATGAGGGTTTCCCCCTTTTTTACCGAACTGGTAGAAGCGGAGAAATTGACAATATCCGCCGAAAGCCGTTTTTCGGCCAGTTCGAAGGAAATGCGGGTGCGGGTGGATGGTTCGTAAAACAGATTCACCACCGTCTTCCCCTGCAGAGTGGGCAGGCGCTTGATGGGCCGATCCAGAATCTCCCGAAAAGAACGAGCTGTATCCAGAATGGTAAGAATGTCCTCTTTGGTTGCCCCATCCAGCCCCAGTAAATGTCTGCTACTTAATGCCATGATGAACTCCGGTTATTTTCCATTGTTGAGTTTTTTCTGAAACGCCTGCGGTAGATTGCTGCATGTACACCGATCAAATCCCATTCAATCCTTTGTTCGGGAATTACCCTCTGCTACCTGGCGCATCAGAATGTGCATGGATGCAATTTTTCTATCGGTGCGATTCATCTTCCTGACGTTCCACCAGCAATACGCGATCTTCTCCATCCACTTCCGAGAGCATTACCTTCACCTCTTCTCCGATGGAAGTGGGGATGTTTTTTCCCACAAAATCCGCTTTGATGGGGAGTTCCCGGTGACCCCGATCGACCAGTACCGCCAGATAAATGCGAGCGGGACGACCAAAGTCCATCAGTGCATCCAGGGCGGCTCGCACGGTACGCCCGGTGTACAATACATCATCCACCAGCACTACATTCTTTTCATCGATGCCAAAAGGGATGTTGGTTACCTCCACGGAAGGCTGCTTCAGCCGGGTGCGAAAATCGTCCCGGTACAGGGTCACATCCAGGAATCCCGTGGGAATGGGCTTGCTTTCGATAGACCGGATTTTCTCCGCGATGCGACTGGCCAGATAGGCTCCCCGGGTGCGGATTCCCACAATGACCAGATTGTCTGAGCCCCGATTTTTTTCCAGTATTTCGTGGGCCAACCGGGTCACAATGCGCTGAATATCCTGACGATTTAAAATTTCTGCTTTAATTCTGGTTTGCATTCTGGAGTCTCCCCAATAAAGAAAAAGCCTCCGATTAAAAACCGGAGGCTTTTATGATGTAAAATTAACAATGTCTGAAACAGTCTCATGAGCGTTTCCTTTACTACCTCGCCGGGTAGTTTTAAAGGAGTTTTGTTGAGTGGGCGGTACAGGATTTGAACCTGTGACCTCTGCGATGTGAGCGCAGCGCTCTAGCCAACTGAGCTAACCGCCCAAATCGGTGGCAAATATAGGAAGAAAGAACCGGCAAGACAAGAGGAAATTTATTCCGGATTTGAACCCGCTGATGGGTACGAGGCAACAAAGTGGTCGTGAGCACCATGCTCGTCAGCCATGGGGAAGAATTAACGCGCCCACGAATTAAAAGAATTGATATTTGCCCACGAATCACGCGAATGAACACGAATTAAAAATAATTGATTGCTGGAAATTGTTCTTTGGTATTTGTGTTTTGTGATTTGGAATTTCATCCTCTGCATCTTAGGAGGTTTTATTCATCCACTAGTTCAATGCATCCTAATTTACTGCTTTAGAGATTCTTCGCTCCGCTGGCGCTGCGCTCAGAATGATTGGGAGAGGGAACGGTCCGGTCATTCCAAACCCCACTGGATGCGATTTTTATCTGTCATTCTGAATCCCGCCAGATGCGGGATGAAGAATCTCATTCGGTAGATGCGAATCAACGGAGATTCTTCGTCGTCCTGCGTTGCAGGACTCCTCAGAATGACAGGATGCCGTGGCGGTGCTGTCATTCTGAATCCCCGCCGCAGGCGAGGGTGAAGAATCTCATTCAATTGAAGCTGAATGACGATTTATAGCACGCTTCTCCTGAGGCGGTATGCTGCGAAGCAGCAGTTATTAACCACGAATAACACGAATTAACACGAATTAAAAATATAGATTTAGTTCAATTGGGAAAGAACCTGCCAACTCATTTGTATTTTGGGATTTGTTAGTTGGAATTTCAATATGATCGTTGCGTTCGTTGCGGACGTTGCGGTTATTTTTTGAACCGCAAAGCTCGCTAAGAATTCGCAATGTGCGCAAAGAAAGAAATTAAGATAATATAATGTATTGTTTTGCCTTCTTTACGATTTTTTACCTTTGTTTAAAATTTTATTTAAAAAACAAAATTATCAGAACTACAATTGCGCTCTTGGCGCTTCCTTTGCGTTTCCCAATGGGATCTCCCAAAGGAGTCTCCAAGGGAGTCCTTTGGACCTTTGGACCTATGGACCTTCGGACGCTGCGGTTATTTTTTAAACCGCAAAGCTCGCTAAGAATTCGCAATGTGCGCAAAGAAAAAAATTAAGACAACATAATGGGTGGTTTTGCCATCTTTATGATTTTTGATACCTAAGTGTAAAGCTTAAAGTTTTTTTAAACAAAATTGTCTGGACTTTAACTGCGCTCTTTGCGCCTCCTTTGCGTACGTTGCGGTTTTTAATAATTTGGAATTTGGGATTTCATCACACGCTTCTCCCGAGGTGTTATGCTGGGAATAAAACAAAACCCCGGCGCCATCTGGAAGACGGGCCGGGGTTAAAAAATCGATGGAAGGTTTAAAATTTAATATTCCCGGCTCACCAGCCGTTTTTTCAATTCCGAAATATGCCAGGTGATGTTGATTTCCTTGGGACACGCTTCCACACAGTTGAAGATGGTATGGCAACGCCATACACCATCGGCATTATCGATGGCGCGCAATCGCTCCGGCGCCCCTTCGTCCCGCGAATCGAACGTATAGCGGAAAGCCTTCAGCAAAGCGGCAGGTCCCAGGAACTTGGGATTTTTCCAGTTGGAAGGACAGGATGTGGTACAGGAACCGCACAGAATACACCAGGTGGATTCGTCTATCAGCTTGCGGTCCTCCGGGCTCTGACGTCGTTCTTGCGAAGGCGGTGGCGTCTTGGCAATCAGGTACGGTTTGACCACTTCGAACTTCTTGTAAAAATCGCTCATGTCCACCACCAGGTCTTTTATCACCGGCAGAGACTTCAACGGTTCCACAGTGATATGATGCGGATCCTTCAGATCCTGCACGTTCGTCTCGCACGCCAGCCGATTGCGCCCGTTGATTCGCATGGCACAGGAACCACAAATCCCATGGGCACAGGAACGCCGAAACGCCAGAGTACCGTCCTGTTCCCATTTTACCCGATGAAGCAGATCCAGCACCTTCTCTTTAGGGTCAGCCTCCAGGGTGTAGGTTTCGTAATGAGGCTTTTCATCCCCGTTTTCAGGATTATAGCGCAAGATTTTTAAGTTTACCTGTATCATCAGTATTTCCTTTCTTTTGGTTGAAATTTGGTGATCACAACGGGTTTATAATCGAACTCAATCGTTCCATCCTCTTTACGGAAAGCGATGGTGTGTTTCAACCAATTTTTATCATCGCGCTTGGGGAAATCCTTCCGGAACTGAGCACCGCGACTCTCCTGGCGGTTCAGAGCACCACTCACAATAATCTCGGCAAAATGCAACAAATTATCCAACTCCATAGCTTCGGTTAAATCCGTGTTGAATTTCATTCCCTTATCGTCGATCTTGATGTTCTTTGCCCTTTCTTCCAGTTCTCTCACATCCTTTAGCGCTTTTTCCAGTCGCTCGGCATCCCGGAAGACACCCACATTCTTCATCATGGTTTCCTGAAGCTCTTTACGAATTTGGGCAACCCGTTCGTTACCATCCTTGGTGCGCGCATGTTCGATCCGTTCAATGGAACGTTTTACCTGATCTTCGGGAATATCGGCTTTGGTGGTTCCCACTTTGTTCAACCAATCCACAATAGCTTTTCCGGCGCGACGACCGTAAACAATCGTTTCCAGCTGGGAGTTGGTTCCCAGACGATTGGCACCGTGCACCGATACGCAGGCACATTCCCCGGCGGCATAGAATCCTTCGGCAATTTGCGATTTACCATCGGCCAGAACCTGGGAATCGATGGTTACGGGAATCCCACCCATGGAATAATGGGCTGTCGGCTGGATGGGTACCGGTTCCTTCACCGGATCCACTCCGGCAATCTTGCGGCAGAATCCGGTAATTTCCGGCAACCGTTCCCGAATTCGCTGCTCGCCCAGATGCCGTAAATCCAGGTACACGTAATCCTTTCCGTTGATTCCCCGACCTTCCTCAATTTCGGTCTGGATGGAACGTGCCGTCAGGTCGCGCGGTGCCAGCTCCATCAAAGTGGGAGCATATTTTTTCATGAAGCGTTCGCCGTCGTTGTTAATCAAATATGCCCCTTCGCCACGGGCACCTTCGGTAAGCAAAATTCCATAAGGATACAATCCGGTGGGATGGAATTGCACAAATTCCATATCTTCCAGGGGGAGCCCCGCACGAAGCACAATTCCCAATCCATCGCCGGTGTTGGTGTGGGCGTTGGAAGTAACCTTAAAAGCCCGTCCATAACCACCGGTGGCAAACATCACCGCTTTGGAATGAAAAACCACATATTCCCCGCCAATCATATCGTAAGCAACCACCCCGCGGGCAATATTATCTTTGTACAGCAAGTCCAGCACATAAAATTCCGAATAGAAACGCACGTGATTTTTCAGGCACTGATCGTACAGTGTATGCAACAGGACATGCCCGGTACGATCGGCGGCAAAGCAAGCCCGCAGCACCGGTGCCTCGCCATAATTGCGGGTATGCCCACCAAACTTCCGCTGATTGATTTTTCCGTCCGGTGTGCGGCTAAAAGGTACACCCAGGTGTTCCAATTCATAAATGGCGGGGATAGCATCATTTACCAGAATTTCGATTGCATCCTGGTCTCCCAGGTAATCGCTTCCTTTTACTGTATCGAAAAAATGCCAATCGATATGATCTTCTTCCACATTTCCCAGTGCGGCGGCAATACCACCCTGTGCCGCACCACTGTGGGAACGGGTGGGGAATACTTTGGAAACCACCGCGACATCGTAATAATGGGAAGCTTCCAATGCCGCCCGTAAACCTGCGAGACCAGCCCCAACAATGACAACATCATGTTCAATAACCATATTGACCTCTCTTATTATCCTGTTTTTTCTACATTCTCAATTTTTCTCACCATTAATGTGGTGCCGGAATGGTGAGTACGGTAATAAATCCCAATGTTCCTAAAAAGATTCCAAAAATCCAGATGAGCGAAATAATTAATTTGCGTGAACCAGCGGACATATCATAATCGCGAATCACCGACCACAATCCGTTTAATCCGTGCCACAAACCCAGAAGTACAAATACCAGATAGAACATTTTCATATAAGGACTGGCTAACCGGTTCACCACATGCTGCCAATCGTGACCGGATTCCCAGGTCTGGTGCGCGATATAAAAGTGAACCAGAGTGAGAACAAATAGCACCAATCCTGTAACCCGCTGAAAGAACCAGGAAAAAGCTCCGGAGGTGTTGGCACCTTCGTATTTGTAAGACATGATATTTCCTCCTCAAATTATGAAAACATTAATAAACCCATGGCGCCAAAAAGGATCAGTCCCACAATCCACACGGCTGTAAATAGCTGTTTATGAAAACGAGCGCCGTTGAAATAATCGATGATGAAAATCCGGATTCCGTTCAGGGCATGAAAGATCAGTACACTAAACAGGCCCCATTCCAGCAGCTTAAAAGGTAGGCTTTTGAACAGAGCCATCTCCTCCTGAAAACTCTCGGGATCGTGAACACCGCTCACCAGATAAATGTGAATCATGATGTAAGCAGTGAGGGCTAATCCCGTGAGTCGATGCAAGATATAGGCCCATGTCCCGTAATGCTTCACATATCGCATAATGACATCTCCTGCTGTTATAGGTGAATAATCATGTGAATAATTATTATTTAGATTCCCTTCTTTCTTTATCAATTGAGAAAAATATAATCATCGCCACCCAATTTTTCAACAGTATTATAAATTAGTGTTTTTATTTAAACTATTGCAATTGAATGTCATTAATTTTTAACAACTTTCACGTAAAAGAATGTTTTTAGAGAAATATTTCGTATTTTTAGAACTTTATGAAGAGAGTATTTTAACACAATTCATCTCTGTGTCAGAACAACACCACTCGGAACATCAAAACTGTATTCCGACCTCGGAACCATACTCCCAAAACAACCTTGGCATCAAGTTTTTGCAGCAACTAACCGATAATGGAGGGTAGCTGAACGGGAAAGCAAAACACAAGGATGTCCTTTTCATGCACCGCCACATTCTTTTACGTCTTCTAATACTTGCTCTTATTTTATTCCATTCGCTTTGGGCGCAAATTGAAAATGAGTCCTCTCCCCTGTGGCAGAAAGACCACCCGGTCATTCAAACTTATCTGGATAGCTGGACGGGCTGGCAGGTAGAAAAGCAGCGTCCGCTCTCTGTGCTGTTCGTGCAGATTTTGTCCCTTTTCCCGAATCAGCAAAACACACCGGCACAAACACCGCTCGGTATTTCACTGTTCATTTATAACAATTCAGGAAATCTGGTACACAAAGAGTACCGGAATTTTGTTCCGGAGTTTGCCGGGGAAACCTGGGAGCATTTTCCTTTTTCCCAGTATCTGATGCGAGTTCCCCTCGATCTGGCACCAGGGAACTATCGGGCACTGGTGAAAATTTCCTCCGCACATTCGGTCATTCATATCAAAGAGCATCGTTTTACTATTCCTCCGCTTCAGAAAATGGCACTTCCGGTAAGCAGCATCATCTTCTTTTCCCGGCAACGTTTAGAGGCGCACCATTCAGACGCCCACCACTGGCAGGCATTTTACCCTTTCCCGGCACGGCAATTTGGAAAACACGTTCCGCGCGCGTATTTTTATTTCGAAGCATATCCACAAATAAAATCTCCCGCGCGAATTCATATTTTTTACGAAACTCCCGAGGGGCACAAGCATCTGGTGAAGAACGTTTCCCTCCCCCAGGATGCTTCCTATTTTACGGTACTGGATTCCCTCGAGACCCGGGACCTCCCCCCGGGCAGGTACACACTTCAAATTGAGCTAATCCATCCCCGGGGAGAAAGTGAAGTGCTGGCGCAGAGTTTCTTCCGGGTAGAGCAGGATCCGGAAGATTTGCGTTTCCACACCAGAGCAGAAATTTTAGAGAACTTGCAGTATATGGGAAGCTCCCCGGAGCTGGAATTTCTGCACCAGGCTCCACTCCGAACTTTTCCCGCTTTGTTAGAATCTTTCTGGAAAAAATACGATCCCAACCCGGTAACCCCTTTCAATGAAGCGCGTTACCACTTTTACAACCGATTGGAATACGCATTACAGCATTATTCTCTGGCTGGTAAATTAACCGACCGGGGAAAAATTTACTTGATTTACGGACAACCGGAAGGGATCGAACATCAGGAGGACCCTATCAGTCAGCAGCGGCTGGAGATCTGGGACTATCGGCAATTGCACCTGAAAATTGTCTTTCAAGATGTCTCGGGATTGGGAGAGTTTCGCTTCCGGAAAGCAGTAAAGCTAACTTCCAGCGCGCCACAGCAGTCCCATTCCTTATTTGAAATTCGGTGAAGCTACCCGACAGAAGGAAGAAAAAATCAGCTTCCGGTACTAATGAAAGCTTCCCGGATAACACATTCCGGACAGCACAGGGGAATTTCTGAATAGAATTTGAGGGGTTCTTCCGATTCCTCCTAATAAAATAATCTCAGGGAATGATTGGGGCATGCCCACATTTTTCCCTGGTGAAAAAATCACTAACCCCATTCACCATTCTTCCTTCTCTCTGGGGTTTTCAACTTCCCACCAAAATTCCATTTTAAAGATTTTCGGAGAGCTTTTTACGCCAGTCCCACACCTGCCAGCGGGTATGCTGCCAGCGCAGCCAGATGGCACCCATCTGGTCGGTACGGAAGAGACGGATTCCCCGGCGAGCTAAACGGTGCACCACCTGCGGGGCAGGATGCCCGTAGCGGTTCTTGCGTCCCACGGAAATCAACGCTACGCGGGGATTGACCTGCTGTAAAAACTCCGGGGAAGTGGAAGTCAGACTCCCGTGGTGCCCTACCTGGAGCACCTCCGACCGCAGTAAATCTCCCCATCCCAACAGGGCTTTTTCCAGGGGAATTTCCGCATCGCCGGTAAACAAAATTCGGGTGTTACCCAGATGGAGTAGTGTAATCAGAGAAGTATTGTTGATGGCGTGGCCGGTGGGACGAGGAGGATGTAGGAACGCTTCCGGTGGTCCCAGGACGTAAATTCGGGCGCCGGCATCCACCCGAACCACATCGCCCAGCTTCAATTCCCGAAAGCCAATTCCTTTTATCTTTAGAATGTGCTTTACGCTGTCCTGCCACAGATAGGAGATGGAAATGGCCGGCAGATAAACGGAATCAATCTTGACCCGCTGGAGCAGAGAGAAAATTCCCCTCAAATGGTCGGCATGGGGATGGCTGATAATGACCCGATCGAGATGCAGTACTCCCATCCGGGCCAGCGCCGGCGCAATAATATCCGTCCCGCTGTCTCGATACCGGGTGACCGGTCCCGCATCGAACAGCAAAAAACTGCCCCGGGTGGTTCGCACCACCGTGGCATTGCCATTCCCAACATCCAGCATACATATTTGATTGGGCACCGTTCGGGGAGCAAAAATCCACATCAACAGAGCCAGCAGCAGCACCAGCAAGGGCAGGCGCACGACCCGCAATTGCTCGGCTCGCCAGTAAAGCAGCAAAAGGAGCATTCCCAGATACACCCCAATGAGCAAAATGGGCAGTTGGGGAATGCTCACATAAGCCAGCGGGGAATGCAGGGATAGTTGAACCAACGCCGTTTCGCCCCGGATAAGCAAAGCCAGCCACTGACCCAGCAGTGCCCCCAGCGGCTCGAATACATAAGCCACACCCACCATTAAAAATCCCACAGAAACTACCACAGCCGTGAGGGGAATCACCAGCAAATTCAGGAAAAAGGAAATTAGAGGGATATTTTTAAAATAGTAAGCGGTGATGGGCAGCGTCCCCAACTGAGCCGCCAGCGACACCAGGAAAGGAACCACCAGGTATTTATCCCCCAAACGGGGAATGCGCTCACGAAGCTTGTAGCGCAGCGGTTCCAGCCGCCGGTAGATAAAAAGAATGGCAAACACCGCTGCAAAGGAGTACTGAAATCCCACCTGAAACAACTGCTGTGGCTGCCACAGCAAAATAAGAAAAGCTGCCAGGAACAGGGTGTTCATGGCGCGCGGTTTTCGCTCCAGAATTTTTCCCAGCAGATAGAGATAAAGCATCAGAGTAGCCCGCACCACGGGCGCGTGCGCTCCCGTGAGCAGCATGTAACCGGTTAGCAGCAACAGAGAGAGGGCATAGTTCCATTTAAAAGAAATCGGTAAAAAAGAGAGGAGCAAATACAGAAATGCAGCTACAAATCCCACATGGAGTCCACTAATCGCCAGCACATGGGCAACACCGGTGAGCTGGAATTCCCGCTTCACCGAACGAGGGAGCCCGCTTTTTTCGCCCAGCAGCACAGCGATGAGAAAAGCAGAAGCATCCCCCGGGACAAGCCGGGTGATTTTTTCTTCCAGTGCCCGGCGCCAGCGGAAGAAAATCCGCCCGGGATGAAAAACACCGCCATAGGGAAGCACCTGTAAACTTCCCCGGGATTCCTGTACCACTTGCCCCAGAAGTCCCCGCAGGCGTAAATATCGGCGGAAATCGGGTTGTCCGGGATTGCGCACCGGCGGGAGATGGGTAAGAGTTGCCCGGGAGATGAGCAAAGTATCGCCGGGGAGTAAATTTTGGGGGAGAGTAGCAACAGACTGGAATTGAAAATTGCGCTCCAGTGGAAACTCCCCCTCGCCCCAGTAAATCCGCAATATCCGCACCGCACAGCGAGGCTTCTCCCCGGACGGAGGTTCCCGCACCACAGCGCGCACGGAAACATGTTTCAGAGGAAACCAGCGGGTTGCCGCGTGCTCCAGCGTAGTGTGGTGCCACAGGGAAAATCGCAATATTCCCATGAGAAGAAAGAGAATTAGTAGGAGTAATCCACTCCGGCGTAGGCGAGGAAATCCCATTCCTGCCATTAAAATAAGCAAAAAACCAACGAACACAGGAATGGGAGGAAAAGCAAATACATACTGCAAACCGATTCCTGTGGCAAATGCCAGTGCCACCCACAATGCGGGAGAGCGGGAGAACGAATTATCCGGGATGCCAGCGTTCATAAATTAAGATGGAGACGAGCGCAAAGCTCTTTTGGGTTTTGTTTATTTTTTCCGACATTTTCGGAAAAAGAGTAAAGCAACAAACGATTCCATCCCAACCCACTGTTAAAAGGTTTAAGCAATTATCCTGATATTTTACCTGTAAAAGAATGGAGGTCGTTCTCTCCGGATGTTCGTCGTCTCAGCAAGTAAGGTGAAAGGCACCGATGATGTTCCGCTGCCCTTCCTTCCAGAAGCGGTTATACATTTTTACCGCCTCAGCACTGCGCGCCGCGTAGAACTCTATTCCCAGTTGCTCTACCCACTCCCGGAAGCGAGGATCAATTTTCATCATCCCGAAACGCCCCTGGCCAATCACCAGAATTTGCGGCGGATTCTCCTGCAGAAACGGTAAATCTTCCGGTACCAGGCGATGCCCCTCCTTACGCCACCAGGAAGCATCCACGCGATCGGGATAAACAATCACGTCCGAGGTAAACTTCTCGCCATCAATCACGATGCGGCCAAACCCGTAATCCTGAATGCGCTCGTTTCCGTGCTCCATCTCCCCGATGCCCCGGTTATCCCAGTTTGTAATGCTTCCGCACCGGCTCCAGGATTTGCCATTCGCAACTTAAACCGGCGGGGAAGGTCACCAGATCGCCCGCACCAAACTCCACGGTCTCTTCCGGGGTTTTCACCCGCACCTTTCCGGATAAAATGTAGCAGATTTCCTGAGTATCGTAATGCCAGGGAAATGTGTCTGTACCATGTTCCCAGATAGGCCATTCCCGCACGCCCATCTTTTCCAGTTCCTGAGGTTCCGGTTTGCGAATTTCGATTTTCATAGGTTCCGCTTCCTTTTTGTGTTTCGAAAATATAGCGAATTTTCATTTAAATTTCAATTTTTCGTTTATCCTGAAAGGTTCGTTAAATTTGGTCGAGATATTGATGCCTATTTTCAATGATAGGTTCCCTCTTCGTTTTTCTTGTGCACTCGCAGTCATTCGCAGAGACTTTTTGTCAGGCCTGTTACGGGAGCTCTAAAAATGCAGGGAAGAAAGATTCCTTCCATAGTGTCGGAGATTCTTCACTCCGCTGGCGCTCCGTTCAGAATGACGTTGAGGAGAAGTGTTCCTGTCATTTTGAACCCCGCTGAAAGCGGGGAGAAGAATCTCATATACTGGGACTGCCTGGAACATTCTTCCCCTCAAAATTATTGAGTAATTAACCAGTAGAGTAGAAAAGGGAATGTAAAGGGAATTCCTTTACATTCGCCTTTCCCCTCGTCAAACCGGACGTGCGGATTTCCCGCATCCGGCTTTCCTGCAGAAATTCATCACAAGCATTC
>JALXCH010000511.1 GCA_026991005.1 Calditrichia bacterium
ATTTGCCGGGAAACGTTAAATGACAATTTCAACCTTTTTCTTTTTCATTCTGTCCCTTTCGGGACGAATTAATGTGGGGTTTGGCATTCCATTCCCACAAATGGAATTTGTGGGTTAGGAGCATTCCGTCCCTTCGGGACGGGTACGGAGCAATGGGATGCTCCTTTATTCGCTCAAAGTCACTCGCTGAGCCCTATCCAAAGGATGCTGTGCACGGGCAGACCCGTTCCGAGAGCCCTATCCACTCATCCACTGGATACTGTGGACAGAGCCCGTTCCGGGCAGGATTCTGCCCCCGCCTTATTTTTAAACAAATACTGCGAGTTGCAATATGCATAATATTGTTTAAATATATTCATAATCACCTTCAAACAACCTCTTTACCCTATAAACTTTATATACCCTATATACCCTCCATGCTCTATGCTCTATGCTCTATGCTCTATGCTTTATGCCCTATGTTCTCCCTCTTATCCCCCTCACGGCTGGCTTAGCAAAACCACCCCGGCAGCAATTCCCGCCACATCGGCTAACAGATCTTTCCAGGAAAAATGATTTCCCGGTTGTCGGGAATCGCGAATTTCTTTGAGAATTCCCAGAGAGAAGCTGAACCCAATGGCGATATTTCGGGACGAACGAAAATCCCGTTTGCAGGAACGATGGAGAATCTGATGTACCAGCACGGTGCTCATTAAGCTTCCCATAAAATGCTGAGCCTTGTCTGCGCCCCAAAAGGAATCAGATATTTTCTGGGAAAATTGAGATTTAGGGACAGCAATTTGAGTAGAATCACTTCCCGCACGGGTGGTTTGAGCAGGAAGTACCGGTGGGAGCAGTAATCCCACCATCATCAAAAATGATATGAAAAGGAAAGCCCGACCTGCCATTGATGGTTCTCATAGTTTAGCAATTGTCCGATTTCCATGGCCTCGTCAAATTTATAGAGGTAAGCATCCACGTAGGCATCCACCAGAGTGAGGGCATACGCTACCCCCAGATACCAGGTAAACAAATTTCGGCGTTCCTGAAAATCCCGATTTCCGGTTTCGCGCCAGCGATGATGGTAATTTAACACCTGATACACCAGAAACGAGTTCACCGCCAGTGCCAGAGGCGCCTTCCAGTATTGTTCATTGTACCATTGTCCCCATCCAGGCAATACGGCAGAACGTAGCATGGCTCCGGTGGGCGATTTTAACGGCTGATCCGAGAGCAACCGGTTGGTATCGATGGCAGCGGTCATTCGAGTGGAATCTGTTCCCGCAGGGAAAGGGAAGTCCCCAGCCCACAGCCCGCTCTGGTTACCCAGCAACCAGAGCGTCAGAATGAAGAAGCTTACCTGCCGGAACATGCTTACGCCTCCCCGCCTGCTGGCCGATAGATAACCTCCAGAGCTGCCGGAAGAAGAGAGATTTCCAGCTCTGTTAATTCCATACCCAGCAACTCTCCATCGGCGTGGACGGCAATTCCTTCCGGAGCAAACACCTTCAGGCGAGACGTGCGGAACATTTCCACCTGCGGCATACTGAGGTGTTCCCCTCTGGTCGCTTTGGGCAGATTCAGAAAAATATCTTTTTTGGTCAGCGCGTGAATCAGGCACACATCCAGCAATCCGTCTTGAATATCGGCCTGCGGGGTAAGGTAGAACCCACCTCCCATGGCTTTTCCGTTCCCCACAGCGATTAAGAAAATTTCGTGCTGGCTGCGTTTTCCGTCGATCTCCAGCTCCACGGTTTGATTGTGAAACAAAAAAGCGGTTTTTAGTACCGAATAAAGATAAATCAGGAATCCCCGCAAGTGTTTCACTTTCATGCTTTCTCGCACCACCCAGGCATCGAATCCGAGCCCCAATCCGTTGGGGAAATAGCGGTCGCCGGCTTTTCCCACATCCACTCGCATACGGTGATTCTCCACGATGGTTTGAATGGCCGCTTCCGGGTTTAACGGAAGATGCAGCATTTTTACGAAATCATTTCCACTGCCAATGGGAATGACAGCCAGGGCTGCCTTACCTCCCATCATCCCGTTCACCACCTCGTGCACTGTTCCATCCCCTCCCGCAGCAATGATTACCTGATACTCATCCCGAAAATGTGCAGCAATTTCCCGGGCATGGCCGGGACGTTCTGTGAGTTGAACATCGACACTTCGCAAGCGGGAACGTAACTTCCGTACCAGCTCGGGGTACACCCGTTTCCCCTTCCCTCTCCCGGACATTGGATTGAGAATTAGCAGATATTCTTTCATGCCGTATTCCTTTAGCGGAGAGACAATGGGGATTTATTCAATTTCGGCAATACACTCTATTTCTACCAGTACATCTTTGGGTAAGCGCGCCACTTCTACCGCCGAACGGGCAGGGGCGTTTTCGGTGAAATATTCCGCATACACTTCATTCATTGCGGCAAAGTCATCCATATTTTTTAAGAAGACGGTGGTTTTTACCACGTGTTGCAAATCGCTTCCCGCTGCTTCCAGTACCGCTTTCAGGTTCTCCAGTACCCGACGAGTTTGCTTCCGGATGTCGTTTTCTTCAAATTGCCCGGTTGCGGGATCGATAGCAATTTGCCCCGCGGTAAACACCAGATTTCCCACCACAACTGCCTGATTGTACGGACCAACCGGTGCCGGTGCTTGAGAAGTGTTTACAATTTTTTTCATCTGTTTCTCCTTCTATCGTGTTTTGAAACCATGAACTGACAGGGAAAATGGTGAAGATGGTTATTCAAACAACCGCTCCAGGGAGCCTTTCCCCTCGCGCAATATGGTAATTTCGTCGCCGATTAAACTCACGACCGTGGATTCTGCGGCATCGGGGAGCCACCCTACATCCAACATTAACTCCACATCATGCTGGTAGCGGGCTTCAATTTCGTCGGGATCGTTCAGCAGTTCATCGGCACTGATGCTTACGGAGGTGTTCACCAGCGGATGAGAAAGCTCCGCAACCAGCTCCCGGGACACATTGCAATCCGGTATGCGGATGCCCACTTCCTTGCGCTTGCTGAGCATGATTCGGGGAATCTCCCGGGTGGCAGGTAAAATAAAGGTGTACGGTCCCGGCAAACAGTGACGCAATATGCGATAAGCAAAATTAGAAATGCGAGCATATTGGCTGGCCTGACGAATATCCCGCACCACCACACTAATGGGATCGAATTTGCTCTTCTTCTTTAACTTGTACAACATTTCCAGGGCACGTTTATTGTAAAGGTCACATCCAATCCCGTAAACCGTATCGGTAGGATAAATAATTAATTTACCTTCTTTAATTACTTCGACCGCCTGAGTAATATATCGGCGATGGGGATTTTCGGGATGTATAGTTAAACGAATCATTCGACTACCTGTTCGGAATTGCTAATCGGTTTCCATAAACGAAAAAGGTAAATACTCAGCAATGCTGCACTAATGGACATCACATAGGTCACGCTGGTGGGACTCAAAAGGCTGACCCCAATCATTTCCAGAAACAGAATCGCGCTTAACAGATTAAACGCTTTTCGAGAAAAAGGCGTTGAGTCCGGATTATTCCAATCCACCCAACGGCCTACTTTTAAAGTGACAAAAGAAACTAAAATAGGAAGAATAACCCACAGCACCAGATGTACCCAATCGCTCACCGCTTCTCCCCAATCGGTAAACAATGCCCAGAGCAACACATAAATCCACACCACGATGAAATTAACAAAAAACACGGCAAGACTCACTGTAAACAACCGGGAAAGCATCTGAATTCGAGCGCGTTCCTGATCCATGAGCAATTCTCCAACAAATCAAACAAAAATATAGTATCATTTTCCCAAATTAAATAATTGAAATTTAAAATCCGCAAATTCAATTTCAGGACGAAGGAAACTTTT
>JALXCH010000512.1 GCA_026991005.1 Calditrichia bacterium
CCTGTTTTGCCCACGAAAATATCCCAATAACATGAGAAAGTTTCGCCACAAAAATGTCCGAAGCACCACGGCTAATCAGATTAATCCCTCCAAAATGGGCCGTATTCCGAAAATATCCGGTGATGTAAACCTCCCCATCTGGGCCAACCGTAACGCCATACCCAAAATCGGTATCATTCCCCCCTGCGGATGTGACCCAATTCAGAATTCCATCACCTAAAAAAGAAAGTACCAATACATCGTAGTGGTAGGGTTCAGTGCTGTAAAAAGTATCGGTGCCTACCACAATAAACCCCTTGAATGCCCCGACAAGGTATATGTCATTGTCTGCATCTACGGCAATATCAAAAACAAAATCATCATTTGGTCCCCCAACACTTTCCACCCAGATTAAATTTCCATACCTGTCGTACCGGGCTACAAAAATGTCTGTACCTCCTCTGCTGGTTAAGGTGGAATCTCCAAAATAAGCGGTGCCACTAAATGTGCCTGTTACCATACTTCCGGTCCAGACGTCCCAGGGAGCAATGCTTGTTCCCAAATCATCCCCCGTTCCACCCGCCTGCCTGGTCCAATCCCATCCATATGGCTGCGCAAAGACGGAAAATAAAAATCCCCACAAAAGAACAACGAACAAAAGAACATACTTACCGCCACTCATGGTTATGTCCTTCTGCGTTTTTACATTATGACCCCACTTTTTAACCGAAATAAATTTCCGGCTAAAAAGGTTGTTTTGTTCATTTCGGTTAAAGGCTTAATTGAGGATAAGAGGAAGAAGCAGGTGGAGAAATGTTTTGACTAAAGGTAAAGGTAATTTTTAATCGTGTGTTCGGACATTTAGAACGTATGAAATCAGGATGTTTGCTCCGATTTTAGCAGTCATTTGAAACAAGCCCATAACCTGTAAAAAATGATTCTTTTGTAACAAGAAAATGACGCCATAAATCGAAAAAACAGATAATACAAAAAATTAAAACGGTTATTTATTCGTATGTTTCCTAAGACCATCCTGAATGAACTGCTCAGGGGAGTGCCAGCATATCAGATAGAACGAATCCTGAAATTGCTTTTGATTCTGTAAAAAGTTAAGAAATTTTTAAGAGAATTTCAAATTTTAAATGGAAAGAAAAATTTTGTTTTGAACACCAATATTTTCATCAGCATAGCAGCAATAAATTAATAAGATTAATGATTGGTCAAGTGCCCCCGTATTACACTGGAAGAAGCTTTGGAATTTAATCGGTAGGAGGTAGGCATTAGCTCCTCAAACCGGGTACTTTTTTAAAAAAGGAATTACCTCCCACCAGATTTTGTTTATTTTCCGCGATAGGTTTTAATCGCTTGCCAGTTTCCGGCTTCCACTTCGGGGAGGAGTCCCCGGATGGGAACCCTTTTCTTCATGAGCTTTTCCAGGCGGAAACCAATTCCCGGAATACCCAAACTGATGACTCCCAGCAGATAAACCCCATCGTGCACCATCTTAAGGTACTGCCCCGTTTCCCGATTTAGATATGTCGTAGTTTGCTGTCCGGCATTTTCCGCTTCTTTTTGCCCCAGAGTGGTTAAATCAATCCCGGCTACTTTCAGAATATGGATGGGAAGGGTGCCAGAGTACGCTTTTTCTTCTCCCAGAGCATTATGAGCCGCCAGGGCTCCCTGCTCCACAGCGGCTGGCCAGATGCCATACACCATCCCCCGAAATTCCGCCACATCTCCCGCAGCAAATATGTGCGGATGGCTGGAGCATAAAAATTCATCCACTACAATCCCTCTGTTTACGGTTAACCCGGCTTCCCGGGCTAATTCCATGCGAGAACGAATTCCGGTGGAAAACAGAACGAGATCGGCGGGAATTTGCTCTCCGCCATGGGTGCGCACTCCCCGTGCCACTCCGTTTCCCACCACCGCTTCCACCGAAGTATTCACCCGAAAACGAATATCTTGCTGTTCCAGGAGGTGCTGCAACAGGGCTCCACCCTGCTCATCCAGCTGGCGGGACATGATGTAGGGATTTCTCTCCAGCACGGTAACCTCCAGCCCCAACTGCCGCAAACTGAAAGCAGCTTCAATCCCCAGAATACCTCCGCCGATAACCACTGCAGCCTGGCTGCGCGCGACATGCTCCCGAATGCGCCGGGCATCCTGCAGGTTGCGCAGGGTAAACACCCCGCTTTTCTCGATTCCCTTTACCGGTGGTAAAAAAGCCTGAGCACCGGTGGCAATAATGAGGCGCTGGTAGGTGTGCTCTGCCCCCGAGGCATCCCGCACCCGGTGCTGTTCCGGAAAGAGCTGAATAATGGGGTCGTTCAAATGCACCCGGATGTTTTGCTCCTGGTACCACTGCTCCGGATAAACGAACAGGCGTTCTTCCGGGTAGCCGCCCCCTATGTATTGGGAGAGGTGGATGCGGGAGTAAAAGTGGAACGGTTCTGCGGTAAAAACATCTATCTGAAGCTCGGGATTGAGATCACGCAGGGTGCGGGCAGCCTCCATCCCTGCCGCGCCATTCCCCATAATAATAACCTGCTGCACATCCGAAGGGGCAACGGACTCTTCTTCCTCCTCAATCAACTCAAACCCAGTATGAATCAGCAAAATTTTTTTCATCGTCCTAAACTCTTCTTCCTCCTCAATCAACTCAAACTCTTCCGGACCAACCCCGCATATGGGACATTCTTCCGGTGGCTCCTCTCCTTCGTGGATGTATCCGCAAACAATGCAACGCCATTTTTTCATGGGTACACCTTCGTGTTTACAAAAAATTTATTCCACAAATTAAGCTAATAAACCAATTCCCTGTCATTCTGAGCTCTGCTTTAGCAGGGCGAAGATTCTTGTTTTACCCTGCTTCAGCAGGGTGAAGAATCTCCCGCTTCAGCGGGCGAAGAATCTCTTGCTCCCGCAGGATGGAGAATCTCCTGCGTACGTGTGACAAAATTTTTCCTTATTGCAGCACCTGATTCCGGGTACTTACAGTGACCGCTGTACCTGCGCTTTGAGGGCCGCCTCGATGCGCGCCCGAACCTCCTCCAGATGGGCGGTGGTGTACACATCCGGCTGGTGCTTCTGGAAGTAAGCGTCAATTTTGTCCCGCAGGATTTTCATATCCAGCCGTGCCAGTGTCACGGCGTCGTGCGGAACCATCGCCTGTGTTTTAAGCAGAATTCGATTCAACAGATACAGGTGCATACGCTGGAGCTCTCGCCGGTAACTGTTAATATTTTCCCCCGAATCCAGTTCCGACCAGATGGTGTTGCGCAGGGTGGTGAACATCTCGGCCATGGTGAATTTGTCCGCTCCACCGGGGAAGCGCACCTCATTGTCCTGCAAACGCTGAAGCACTAGAGGATCGTACAAGCGGAAAAGAGCGTTAGCCTGAATCACCTGCACCACTCCGTGGATGGGGAAATCGATGCGCAGTGTTCGCCAGAGGGTCCCTTCGAAGTCCGGTAAGCGCTCCGGTGCCAGTTTGTTCAGCAGTTCCGGGGAAAACCGGAACGCATCCGGAGCAAAGAGGTTTTGCACCAGATACTGCAAAGCACGCCGCTGCTCCTTTGCCGGAACCACCTCGAAAGGCGGACGACTGTGAGGATCGCCCACATGATCGCGATGCTGGTAAATTCCTCCCACAAAACGGGGAATGGTGATGGCGCCCAGGGAGATTTCTCCCAACCCCTGAAGAAAGACCTTGCGGAATTTCTGGTAGCGCTCGCCTTTTTTCTCGAATTTCTCGGGAATCTCTTTCCACAATTCATGGGCTAATTGGGCACGGTGTTCAAAATAGCCAATGGGATTGTCCCCCAGATCGAATAAATTACAGAGGGGGTCGATGCCCCGGGTGGAATAACCAAAAGCGTCCTCATCCGTGCCATACTGAAGATGAGGATCGGCAACCCGGGAGGCAATCTCTTCCAGCATTTCCTTTTCGCTTATGGGAGAATCCGGATCCAGCGGTTTGTAAGCATATTCAATTGCCCAATAATCGTAAGCCCCCAGCGTAGTCTGGAAGTAGGCACCGCGTTTTCCCTTTCGCTCCCACAGGTTAATGGGATTGTAATCCATTACCGAGGCAGAGATGCCATTTTTACGAGTGTATTCGGGATCGCTCAATTTCTCCAGTGGAACGGTGGAACTGGATTTGAAATTGTGTCGCAGTCCCAGCGTGTGCCCCACTTCGTGCACCACCAGCTCTACAATGCCATCGTGCACGAACTTTTGCAGGTCGTCGGGATTCACCAGCCCGCGTGCCATTAAATAGCTCCAGCCAAACGCCATCTGATGCATCAAACCGGTGGAATAAGTGCACTGGTAGGGCAGGAGTTCCGGTGGCAGATCGTCGGGCAGGTTGCTATCCCACCAGAGCCGATCGGGACGATTGTTCATCCAGGAGAGGGGCGTGATGAACTCGCTAAATTCCCGGGCGTAAAAGCGCACAAAATCGGCACTCACGCGTATATCGGCATCGTAAATCTGTCCGGTAAAAGGATTGGCGCGGGAAGGTCCCACGGCGTACCCCATCCCGGGCTGCACAATCCAGCGGATGGTATTGTAGCGCACGTCCGCCGGATCCCAATCGGCATCATCAGGCATCTGTTTCACGATAATGGCATCTTTGAACCCGATGCGCTCGAACGCTTTATTCCACAGCAGCACCCCTTCGCGTACGGCATCCCGGTATTCCACGGGAATGGTGTTTTCCAGCCAGAAAACGATGGGTTTCTTGGGCGGCGAAAGTTTAAAACGCGGCTCGGATTTTTCCAGTTGCCAGCGATTAATGTAGTGCCGGTAGGGGGTATCTTTCACCAGCGAGGTGTAGTCCTGAAAAAAGGTGAGGAAATGTCCCAACCGGTCGTCGGCAATGCGCGGTTTGTATCCGGTCTCGGGCAGGGTGGACAGGCTGTAGTGGTAGCGATGGAACATACTGCGCGAATCCGATAAGGTGAAAAAAGGACGGGGTTTGCTGGATTTAAAATGCAGCGTGACCTCGATTTCGGTATTCTCGGGAAAAGATTTTAGCTCGGAGAAGAAGCTGTTTTTCCGGTCGAAGCTGTAGGACATTTTTACCAGGCCGGTGATGTAACCCACGTAGTTGTAATCTTTCAGGAAAATCTCGGCGGCATCAATTAAAATGGCGCCGCTTTGCGAATCCGGTTGACTGGCAACTTTGGCACTTCCCCAGATGGAATTGGAAATATCCTCTTCCAGCGCTTTCCGAATCGCCGATTCTGCACTGGCACGGAAAGCTACATTTTTGCGCACAAACTGCACCTGTTTCCCTACCCGGCGAATGAAAAAAGGAAATTGCCCCAGCATCGCGCCGCTATCGAACAAATAGGCATCGCCGGACTGGCGGGTAATGTTGCACAGATACACGGGGCCTAATTGCGCTGGTTTAATCGCCAGATATACTTTACCTTCCTCCTTGCTTCGGTAGATGGTAAACAACCCTTCAATTTTATCGTAACCATCAATTACATCCTGAAATTTTGGTTCTTTGGGTTTCTTCTTGTTTTTCTTCGGAGAGGTGGATTTTTTGGAGGGAACCGATTTCTTAGTAGTGCTGGTGGTATCCGTTTTTGTCCCGGAAGGAAGTGCTGTGCTTATCATTGAGAAAATGAAAAAGAGTACAATAATGTATATTTTGAATGGATTCATTGATACCTCCATGGTTAATGATTTAACCGGTTGTTAAATTAAAAAAATCAAATGTTTTCAATTAAATATGCATCAAATACAGATCCCTGTTATTCTGAACCCTGCTTCAGCAAGGCGAAGAATCTCATTTTTCCGCGTTCAAGCAGGGCGAAGAATATCCCCCGCAAACCGGGCGAAGTATCTCTTTTGAGACGTATTTGCTAACGCGCAATATTTACACCGCATTTTGTTCATTCGCAGTACACCTTATTTCCAGGTGGATACTGTGCAAAAGTTTTGAACGTAAGGGATTTATTTTAAAATTCAGTGTTTACCAGGCTGGAGGAACATCATTCCAGATGTCCCGGAATCCGGAGTCAAAAAGTAAAGAGAAATGAGATGGAAGAACTTTTCGTATAAATCTTAGCCAACAAGCCTCCAGCTCAGGTATTTGGGTAAAATCTTTTTAAAACGTATTAAAAATTTCTTGTGCAATATATTGAGGTTTTCAGGTGGATACAAGTGATAAGCCCTAGCAAATTAGCTGAAGTAGGTAAGCCATTTGCATTTTTCTTAAAAAATCATAAATTAGAAATGGCGAACGGAGGGGGACTTAACGATTGAGGCGGAAACAATCAGGAGGTCCTATGGGTTTGGAATTACAAAAACACACGCTTTCCTGCTTTTTTATGCGCATTGTAGAAAAATATTCGGAAAATTCCGCGGTGGCGTTCGTAGGGGAGGAACCGATTACCTATCAGGAATTAGGATATCGCGTGCTGGCTTTGCGGGATTTCCTTAAGGAACGTGGAGTGCGCAAGGGGGATAAAGTGATTCTCCTGGGAGAGAACTCCATTAACTGGGTAGTGGCTTATTTTGGAATTACCACCATAGGAGCAGTTGTGGTACCCGTATTGTCGGAATTTCCGGAAGCGGACATCAACCACATTGTTTTGCATTCCGGTGCGGTGGCTGCTTTTGTGGATAAAAAAATCTTCACCAACCTGGATTTAAAATCGCTGGAAGAAATTCAGGAGGTATTTTCGCTAAATGAGTTTAAGGCGTTGAAGAAACACGTGCCGCGGAAGGACACCTTCTGGAATAAATTGCAGGCGATTCCCGGTAAGATTGAGAAGGCTCTCAAGGGCAGCAAAAAAGGTTTGCTGGAACAGGCGCGCGACGAGGTGGATGAGGATGATCTGGCCGAAATTTTGTACACATCCGGAACCACCGGCCGCTCCAAGGGCGTGATGCTGACGCACCGCAATATTACCACCAATGCCATTACCGGCCCCGATGTAATTGGTGGTGTGGACGAAACAGCGGTGGTGCTGAATCTGCTTCCGCTGGCACATGCGTATGGTAGTACCACCACCATGCTGGGAGCTTTCTCCCGGGGAGCGGTACTGTACCTGCTCAAGAAAAAACCTTCCCCGAAAATTTTGATGCAGGCCGTGGCAACCGTGCGTCCCACATTGATTGCCGGTGTGCCGCTGGTTTTTGAGAAAATTTATCATAAAAAAGTGCTTCCGGAGATTAAAAAACGGCGCATTTTGCGGCTCGTTGCCAGCTTTGGTGCCGGACGGCGATTTTTGTATCGCAAAGTGGGCGAGAAGTTGAAGGAGTCCTTTGGAGGACGGCTGTACAGCTTTATGATTGGCGGAGCCAGCCTGAACCGGGAAGTGGAGATTTTTTTGCGAGAGGGAAACGTACCTTTTTCTGTGGGATACGGATTAAGTGAGTGTTCTCCGTTAGTGGCAGGAGCTTACTATCGGGACTGCCGTTTGGGATCGGTGGGGCGAGCCATTCCCGGGGTGGAAATTCGCATTGCAAAAGAGGATCCCGCTGATGAGGTGGGAGAAATCCAGGTGAGGGGCCCCAATGTAATGAAAGGCTATTATAAAAATCCCGAGGACACCAAACAGGTGTTTACCAGAGACGGCTGGTTACGCACGGGAGACCTGGGCTATCTGGATGATGAGGGATTTTTATTTATCAAGGGGCGAAGTAAAAATGTGTATGTGGGACCTTCCGGGGAGAATATCTATCCGGAAAATATTGAAGACAAACTGCGGGAATGCGAATATGTGGAAGAAGCGCTGGTGTATGTGGATGAGGGGAAGATTGTTGCCCGGGTGTATCTGGATTACGAGTACATCCAGGGGCAGCTTAACGCTCCCCAGCATGTAATTCAGTCCCGGGAAATCGATCGCATTCTGGAGAAGATTCGTCAGGAGACCAACCAGAAGCTCCCCAAATTCTCCCAGATACAGAAGGTAATTGAACAGACCGAGCCCTTTGTCAAAACCCCCACCAATAAAATTAAACGTCCTCTGTACGTTCCCAATTACGGGAAGCGCTCGGCGGTAAAGTGAGGGACTAACGGAACAGAGGACTCCGAGTTCAGGGGGTTAGGGAAAATGGGATGCGTAACACGATATCCGGGAATTCCGGCGGTGCAAAATAAGAATTTTTTGGTAGTTGATTGTATTGTTGTACAGTTTTCCCTAATGTGAAACGAAGAATAGCTCTGGAGAAAAATTTGAAAAAAGATATGAATGAGTTTCAAAAGGAAAATTGGGAGACATGGGATTGTTTGAGTGAGATGGTTGCTCGTTAAAACTGGCTCTTTAGTGAAGGGATTATGAGAGTAAATTGTGTTTTGGGGGGAGGGACGGAGAAAATTCAGCGAAATTGTTGGAAACATTTTTTAACGCATTTTGATATTTAGATTTGGATTGTAATAATGTTAGTTTAAAATAAAATTAAAAGAGGTTTACTGTGACCAAGATTGAGCAGGTCATTTCTTCAATAGAATCCCTGTCTGAGCAAAAATTTGGAAGATTAAGAGATTGGGAAAAATAGGACGGGCAAATAGAGAGGGATTCGAATGCCGGGAAATTAGATTAATTGAGGAAACTTTCACTGAAAAAGAAAAAGGCAAATTAAAAGAGATATAAATGCATCGGACAACAGATCGATTTTGGAAGCGTTTTGATGATTTGTCTAATAATATTCAAAAAAACATTTGATGAGATTAAAACTGAAGTAGAATTAAAAAGTAAGAAAACAAAGAGACGCTGCACCTAACCTCATTTCCACTGAATTCTCTGGAGGTAAGGAGTTTGGTTAGTGGGCTTGAAGTAGGAAAAAAGAGTAAAAATATTTAGAGGTAATTTATAGACTAATTTATACTTGTAGGAGTGATACCATGAATCAAATAGAAGCATATGAGGTAAAAGCTGATATATCTAAATTGCTTGATAAAGTCTCTAAAGGTGAAAAAATCATTATAACCAGGCATGGTGTTCCTGTTGCCATATTATCTCCGTATAGCGATGAAAATAAATATGCATCTTCTAAAACCATCGAGCGGTTAAAGCAATTTAGAAAAGATAAGAAATTGCAAGGACTCAATTTAAAAACTTTGATCGAAACCGGGAGAGAATAATGCAGCATGCAATTGTAATTGATAATTCTGTTGTAATGTCCTGGTGCTTTGCTGATGAGGCAAACCAATATGCTGATAATGTTTTGGAGTCTTTAAAGTACGTACGTGCGCATGTTCCGTACCTTTGGCCTTTAGAAGTAGGAAATGTATTAGTAGTTGCTGAGAAAAGAGGAAGATTAAAATTTATGGAGAGCATTCAGTTTTTGGAGCTGCTTTCTGAATTACCTATTGATATTGAGGAACAATTTTCTGAAAAAATAATGAGGAGTATTTTTATGTTAGCACGTGAAACTCAATTATCCACATATGATGCCTCGTATTTAGAGTTGGTTATAAGAAAAAATTTACCTTTAGCAACGTTAGACAAAGCTTTATTGCGGGCAGCTAAAAAATTCAATATTGAAATTTACAAAAAAGCATAACAAAGCGGTGCACTAAATCACTATTTCAATGAGCTTTCAGTGTGTGTATTATCGGACGATAACCTTAATATTAAATATTGAAATAATGGAATATGAGTAATACTCTGAAAGAAATAAAAAGATTGGTTAAAGAAGGAAATTGGAGAAGTGGCGATTTGAAATAATTACCTATTGATGGACAAAACGCCGGATTTTAATATATGATTATTTTATCTTTTGGATTGGTGAAAGGACAAGTCAATGGAAGAAATAACATTTAAAGTGAAGTTGCCGCCCGATTTACTGCGGTTTGGATACGACAAGGAGCGTATACAAGACAATGTAAAAGAGTGGGTGGTATTGTCTTTATTTACAGACCATGTGATTTCATCGGGGAAAGCGGCGAAATTGCTTGGCATTTCGCGCGTGGAATTTCTGAAGTTACTTCGGAAGCGGGGTATTGCTTACGTTGATTACTCACCACAGGAATTGGAAGATGAGTTTGCGGCAGTGGAGAGAATGAAACTGGATGAGTGAGTGAGCATGATTGTTGTATCCAATACGACGCCGCTGATAGGACTAGCATCCGTAGGTCAGTTTAAATTATTGAGAAAGCTGTTTGGTGAAATTTATATTCACCAGGCTGTGTACAATGAAGCGGTGGTTTTTGGACGAGAGCAAGGTGAAGCCAAGCGGGAAGTATCAGGGGCAAAATGGGTGAAGGTTAAGGAAGTAAAAGACCATTTGGCGGTAGAGGTTCTTCTCGATGAACTTGATTTGGGAGAAGCTGAGAAAATTGTATTGGCGCGAGAAATCAATGCGGATTGGGTACTAATGGACGAGAAGAAAGGGCGGCGAAAGTTGGACCAGCTTGGATTGCAAAAAATTGGTACAGTAGGAATATTGTTGAAAGCGAAAGAAATGGGTTATATTAAGACGCTTCGACCCGAATTGAACCGGCTGCGGGAGAATGGGTTTAGCATCAGTCAACGAGTAATAGATGCAGTTTTAAAACAGGCAAATGAGAAGTGAATCTTAAAGCCATGCTGCCCAACACCGGTTACACCCGGGCGCAGTTTCGCAGGCTCTGAACCATGGTAGGTAAACTTAATCTTTTTTCAGAAAACAGACGATGGATAAACGGTGCGGATTTTATCATTATGGCTATAGTTAAAGTTGTACGAATTGCCAGAAACTGTGAGAGGGTGATGCTTACATTATGATTAAAAAATATTTTGAGGCATTATGAAGATATATTTAGATGTTTGCTGTCTAAATCGTCCATTTGACGATCAAACACAAGATAGAATTAGATTGGAAACAGAAGCAATTTATATCATTTTGAAGTTTATAGAAAGAGGACGATTTATTTTATTAAATAGTGATATAATTTTATATGAAGTGGAAAAGATTTCTGACTTAAAGAGAAAAAATAGTATAAGAGTAATTTTATCTAAAGCTAAATATTTTATAGCTCTTAATGAAGATATTTTAAAACGGGGATATGAGATTCAAAAAATAGGTATAAAATCATATGATGCTCTTCATCTTGCAAGCGCAGAATACGGAAGAGCTAAAATTTTTCTTACCACTGATGATAAATTATTAAAAATTGTACAAAATAATTTAAATAAAATTCATGTAAAGGTACAGAATCCATTAAATTGGATATTGGAGGTATTAAAATGAAAACTCAATTAGATATGTCTTTAGTAGAACTTCAAAATAAAGGTTATCGAGTATTACAAGAAAATTTAGGTATAGTAGGTATGTTAAAATTCTTACAACAATTTGATATGGGTTCCGGTAATTATACAAAAGAGAGGGAAGAATTATTAGGAAACCCAACAATTGATGAGATTAAAGCTGAATTAGAATTAATAAAAAAAGTAAAAAAATAACAACTTGCATTTTTACTTAACGGAAAGTGGAATGGGTTATTGAGCTTAAAGCATGAAAAAAATTAGCTTAGTCTTTAAAATAATTTAAGCTTGTGATTGGAATTAGGTGAATTAAATAAAAGCGTATGAGGTCAGAAATTCCCGATGCCCGGTTAAAAAAGTTGCAATAAAA
Source organism: Calditrichia bacterium (assembly GCA_026991005.1). The sequence continues at coordinate 11,563 of JALXCH010000512.1, forward strand.
AACCTCCTCAGGTTAAATTTTATGTGAAAACAAAACCTGAGGAGGAAAACCAATACCGGAAACTAAATTAAAAAATTTCTTGCATTTTTGTAAGTCTTTTGGTCTGAATTCGGGCACTCGAGCACTTAACACCTCGGCAAGTCATATTAAGCCAAATAGTTTTCTATATTGGTTTTTGTTTCTCAGTGCTGTTAATGGTAACCGGAGTCTGTTGCAAAGTGATCAATGGGGGCGATTAGAAGAGGTTAAGCGCTTGTTTCAGTTGAATCGATTTCGCAATTCTCGCTATCGGCACACTGTATTCTCCCAGAGGGATCCTGCGGAAGTGATACCAGTGTTACTGAACGTTTGAAGGATATTGACAGTAACGATTTGCGGAAAATAAACTACCATGTTGCGGCTCAACTTATAAAGGAAGGTCTTCTTCAGCCTATTGGTTATCTGGATGGCACAGTCCTGGGACATCGTTATTACAGTGGTTTTGGTTAATGACTCGATGGGGAGATATATTGTTATCGGGTACCGATCCTGTCCCTTTGGCTTTGAAGTAAATAAGTTATCTGAAATATAGAAATTCTCTTATTATGATAAAGAATTAAGCATAGCATCAGGAATTTCTGATGATTTTGTGTCTGGTGAAATTTGTATTGTCATACACAAACATGTTTGTGTATATTACGTCATACACAAAAAAAGAGTAAGGTAAAATGGTCAAATATTATTTGCCTGACGATTTACCAGTTAAAGAACTGGATTATGGTTATCTCATCCGATTTGTGGGGGATGCCAATGCCGAGCTTGCCCGCTATGAATGAAGCAGTGTATCGTAACAAGTTATTAATTCAGATATTATCTGTGGGTTTGTTAATGCTGTTTTGTCGAGAGAATGGCTATCGACTCTCCCGGTTATATGGTTCTGTAAAATTGACTTTGTGATTTGTGGGGGAGATTTTGTTTGAGGACAACTTCTACAATAGGAGCTCCATTGGTCTGGTACAGAGCCGTATCGGAATAAATAGCTATTAAGCCCGAATCCGGATATCAAAAGACCACCTAACCAAGGAGTATCACTC
>JALXCH010000513.1 GCA_026991005.1 Calditrichia bacterium
TCACCATGTCCATCATGGAAAAACAGCGCATGCGTAATCCCAAACTGGGGTATGCCCGGGATTTGATTCCCCTGATGAAAGAAATTCTCCCGGATATTGTGGAAAAAAACATCCGGGTCATCACCAATGCTGGCGGAGTAAATCCCCTTGCCTGTCGGGATGCCATCTTTGAAGTAGCCCGGGAGCTGGGCATTTCCGGGTTGAAAATTGGGGTGGTGCATGGAGACGATATCATGTACCGGCTGGACGATTTGCTCAACAGCGGGGTGGAATTACGCCACATGGATACCGGAGAACCGCTCTCTTCGGTGCGGGATCGGGTGTATAGTGCCAACGTGTATCTGGGGGCTCAACCGGTGGCTCAGGCGTTGTTAGATGGAGCTCAGATTGTCATCACGGGCCGGGTAACCGATACGGGATTAACTTTGGCACCTATGATTTACGAATTTGGCTGGATGGAAGATGAATATGATAAACTGGCTGCTGGAATTATTGCGGGGCACATTATCGAATGCGGTGCCCAGGTGAGTGGGGGCAATTATCTGGCAGGCTGGAAAAATGTTCCCGATTTCGCCCACATCGGCTTCCCCATCATCGAAGCCCATCCCGATGGGACGTTTTTCGTCACCAAACACGAGAACACCGGCGGTGTGATCAATTTACAAACGGTGAAGGAACAACTGGTGTACGAGTTGGGAAATCCCAAAGAATACATCACACCGGATGTGGTGGCCGATTTTACCACCGTACATCTGGAACAGGTCGCTCCCAATCGAGTACGAGTGTATGGAATTCGCGGAAAAGAACCCACGCCTTTCTACAAAGTGTCCATCTCTTACGCCGATGGCTGGACCTGCATCGGGCATCTTACCTATGCCTGGCCCGAGGCGCTGGAAAAAGCAAAAAAAGCCGATGAAATTATACGGGAACGCATTCGGTATCTGAGACTGGAATTTGAGGAAATCCACACAGAATTTTTAGGCTTAAACGCCTGTCACGGTCCCCTGGCTCATCCCATTGAAGACCCCAACGAAGTGGTGCTTCAAATTGGTGTACGGGGCTACAACAAGGAACACATGGAACGCTTTAGTCGAGAGATGATTCCCCTGGTACTCACCGGGCCACCTACGGTGACCGGTTTTGGAGAAGGGCGTCCCAAACCCAAAGAAGTGGTGGCTTTCTGGCCGGCACTCATCCCCAAAGAGCTGGTAAACCCGATAGTGTGGGTGAGGGAAATGTGGGAAGAGTAAAAGCACAATCTGGTTTTCGGTAAGAGCGGATTCAGCCGTATTTAATGCTATTTTCAAATTTTTTAATGACCGGATGAAAATGAATCGTAGAGGAAAATCGCAATGAAAATTCAACTGTTGAAATTAGCCCATGCCCGTTCTGGCGATAAAGGAGATACCGCCAATGTGGGGGTGATTGCCTATAAACCGGAGTATTATCCGTTTCTGAAAGAAGTGCTAACACCCCAGCGCGTGAAAGAGCATTTCGCCGGAATTTGTCTGGGTGAAGTGGAACGGTTTGAACTGCCCAACATCCATGCTTTGAATTTTCTGTTGCACAATGCTCTGGGAGGTGGTGGCACACGCACCTTACGCCACGATGCCCAGGGGAAAACCCTTTCCACCGCCATGCTCCGAATGGTGGTAGATGTTCCCGACGAACTGGCGCAGCAGTGGGGATTGGATTCCAGTGATTAACCGGAGGGCAGTTTTGTCTTTGCGTCTGTTGCTGTTTTATTATCAGGATACTGCTCGAAAAGCCCCGGGAGGGACAGGGGGCAGCTCAATAATACTGTCAAAAATAGCAAATGCCCCTGTGCATGTTTTTAGCTAATTTAAAATTATTCTGTCGTCCATGCGGGACTCATAAATGGTGGGTGTGGGATTTCCCGTTCCCATGGCTGAAGGCCATGGGCTAAAATCTGTCGGCCACTTAGTGGCCTCTCACCCTGCCAGCCGATAGTTTTTTGGGATGTAATTTGGATTTACTACCTGATGGTGTACTTTCTTTTCACTTTCCTTTTGTCCTCAACGGAGTACAAAAAAAATTCCAAATGACAAAAAGTTAAAAACCGCAAAGTACGCGGAGGATGCGCCAAGGACGCAAAGAAATTCCGAATCCAAATAAATATCTCAAATTACAATTACTTAAAGAACAAGTAATTGAGCTGTTTTTTCTATAACCTAATCATATTATTACTTTTTATTCGTGTCCATTCGTGTGATTCGTGGGCAAATACAAATTCTTTTAATTCGTGTGCAAAAATCCATTGGTAAACGCTTTTTTGTGTGATTCGTGGTTAAAATTTTTCCCATGGCTGAAGGTCATGGGCTAATATCTTTCGGCCACTTCGTGGCCTGCAATGATTTATCTGGAAATTCTTCCTATATTTTTGAAAATAAAAATTTTTAGAACTTCTCCACTCCGCTGTTATCGAATAAGCACCATTTTTCGAATCCAGTTTTTACCACCGGCGGTCATGCGCAAAATGTACACCCCCGAAGCCAAGGGAGTACCCTGCTGGTTGGTGCCATCCCAGCGCACCAGATATTCGCCTTCCGGAATGTTTTCATCCACCAGCGTTTTTACCCGTTGCCCCAGAACATTGAAAATTTCCATTTTTACATGCACAACGGGTGGCCCCTCGATGCTCCCATGTTCTTCACCGGCAACGGAATAATAAATGGTGGTGGTGGAATTAAAGGGATTGGGATAGTTCTGGGAAAGCTGATAGCTAACCGCCAGACCATAGAGAGAATCCCGATGGGCGGTGGGAACCCGCACCAGAAGCGAATCCCCCGGTTTACTGGCTTTACCGGTAATAAAACGAATTATCGTGCCGGAAGCAGGTAACACATTATTTCCCGCATAATCGCAAAAAATAATATTTTTGAGCACCCCAACCGAGTGTTCCCACCAATCCAGCGTGGGGGCACCACCGGTTACATCCTGATAGAATCTCTCGTAGCTTCCCAGAGAATCCAATGGTACCCGAATTTCGATCCAATCCGTGGCTGGTAAATCGCTGAAAGGATCGGTGAAATCGTAACGGAAACCGCCAGAGCCGGTGGCAGTATATCCAGAAAAACCGCCAGTCAGGGCACGCACATCATCTGTGGTATCCTGATAGGTACCCGAACCCACATCCCAGACTTCAAATGGCACAGTATCCCAACTATCATCCTCGTACCACCAGACGTAAATGCCACCTTCGTCGGTAAAACGAATCTCATAATCATCATAGAAAACATAAGGAATTGGTGAATGACCTGGAGAAATATCTAACAAAGCGTCCCATCCGTGAAAACTAACGGTACTGATGAGAAATCGATTCACATCGCTACTGGCGCTGGGGTCCTGCCATACGTTATTTCCATGATAGGGAGCCCCCGTTTCGTCCCATTCCTCCGGTGGCAGAGGTCCATCCTGATTGGCCACCTCCACCACAGCCAGCAACTGCGCTGGTGGAGTAAACACCCGCCACTCAATACCATCCACTATCGGAAAATCGGTGCGGTCGTCTTCAGCTACGGGAATGTCGTTGAGCAAACGCCGTCCCAACGTTAAATCGTACAATCGCCAGTAAATCGGCGGTTGCTCTACATCCCCGGTAAAAGAAATAGCGTAGCGGTGTCCCGTAAGTTCCGAAGGAGAGGTAACCACGGGCACTACACCCCGAGAGCTTCCGGAAACTATTTCCACCGGTAGAGTATCGCCCCGCATCACGTTGGGCTTCCAGCGGATTAAAGGTAAACTGACCATTGTGTTTTTAAATTGATGGTCCCAGAATTCCCGGAAACGCAATTCTACCTGCTCGCCGCTCTGGGGAGCCCACAATTCCAGATAGGTACTGGAATCCAGACTCACCTGCCCACCGGGAGGGATGACACCGGAATAGGACACTGTAAAGTGAAAAATGTTAGAAGAAAAGTTGAAGATTTTAAAATTTTCGATGGGATTCACCCCATCGGGATTAAAAATGTCGAAAATCAGATGCACTTTTTCTCCCTGATTAATTCGCCCATCGGGACGCCCGTTCTCCCACACCACACGCCAGTTGAGAAGTGATGGAGCCGGACGCAATGTCAGCCTCGGGATGATATTTTGGTATTCCTGCGTTTTACTGGAACTCTGAACTACCAGATCCACACCATAAGGATGCTTCCGATTGGTAACTTCCATCCCGTTTCCCCAGATGCCATCGCCCGCCAGGCTATCGTTATGGGCTCCATCATCAAAAAGTTGAAGCTCAAAATCCGGTTCATCATTTAATAAAGAATATCCCATTAACCGAGCGGATTGCACATCGGGGATTTCAGTAAGATTCACCTTAAAAACAAAACGGCTATGAGAATTATCCGGAAATTCTACCCGATACTCCGGTTCTGGAATAAAAAAATCTGTTTTATAAAATTGAATTACGTTTCGAACATTTTTCTTTAGCGCTTGCACGGCAGAAAGGTAATCTCCCCGGGGATCGCTTCCCCCTACCAGAGCCAGGGTTACCGTCTGGGTATCGCCAGGTGCCAGGCGAAAGGGACCGCTGGATAGGGCCATCCGTCGCGCTCCGGGAAGCAAACTCTCCCTTTGTCCATCCAGATCTCCCAGACCACTCAAGGGATCTCCGTTGAATGGGAAGCGGGTAGGTCGTCCGGCCAGAGGCCCGGTTAAATGAAGATAGGGCTCTCCCACTGTGGGATTAACGGGATCCCAGTTGGGAGTAAATCCGTTCATCAACATATACCACTGACGGGTGCCGGTATAATTGTGAAACTTGGGGTCCGCTATATTACTACCCGAGGCAAAATAAGCAAAAGAGGTCATGGGGAGCGGTACGCTATTTTCGCCTTTGGGACCTTCCAGCAGTACACATCCAATGGCTGCCGGTGGCAGACCAAACTGCTGATACATTTCGTCCACCGGATTTCCATTGTAAGCATAAGCCAGATTGAGGAGGGAATCGCAACCGACCAAATCATCGGTATAATCCCCTACATCCACATCCATCCAGTAAGAGATAAACATGGAATCCATGCTCGTTACAGATTTGTTCACCAAAATGTAACGCTGGAAGACGGCATCTCCCACGGCACCGGAATCTCGATAGGCCCATTTGGTAACCTGCATTTCCAGCCCCACCGGCAGGGAACCGTACAATCCCAGCATGCGATCCGCATCCAGATCGTTCACCACAAACCAGAGTACCTGATCGGCTCCCAGTAAGCCGGGAGTTTCTCCTTGTTCCGGCTCGTATGTTCCATTTCCATTTAAATCGTAAAACGGTGCACCCCAATCGGTGGGCCATTCCTCCCAGTCTTTCTGGTACAGGTTCCGCAGCATCTCCACCTGATATTCATTTACCTCCTCCGGTGGTGTGTTCCATAATTCTGCGGCATCCTGTCGCAACTCTTCGAAAGAAGCCGATTGCCAATCCCCCCGAATGCGGTAAATGCGTATAGCCGGGTCATTCGGGGATGGGGCTACCCCGGTGGAAATAATGCGTCCCGGTTGCCAGCCTGAAATATAGGTTGACCCTCCCACCCGTGGTAATTTCTTAACGCTGGTATCCGGGACTCCTCCCCACATTAATCCATCTGCAAAAATCACCGTAGCGGTACCCCGCGGATACCACACTCCACTTCTCTGTGTGTAAGGATTGTTCCCCGAAAAACCATCCCGCTTATTCCATCCAGCAATCCGGTTGATATTGTATAAACTGTAATCACCTGGAGTAATATTAATTTTCCGAAACTCGCTTTTTTTCAAACCAGACTGTTCCTCTACCGAAGCTCCCAAAATACCAATAAAAATTATTACAACCCAGAGAGTTAAACGCCTTAATTGTTTTTTCATCATAGCTTCCCTACCCGTTTTAACATGGTTTCTGTTTATTTAATTGGAAATTAAAATTCCCAGTTTCTGGTTCGTGTGTCAGCTATTAATTCTTCATAAAAAATTTGAATTACCTTCTTTCCTACTCCATTTTAATGGAACATGCCTAATCTTTTTCAAATAAGCACATCTTTTCTTTGTCTTCGGGAAGAACGTTTTTTCACGAGCCACAAGGGCGAAAATAAAATTGGTGTTTTCTTATTACAGAGGAATATTCGTGAAAATATCAGAAATCCGGATACCATTATTTCTTTTACAATATTTAATTTTCGATAAAATTAATTATTTTTAATCCCCCCAACTGCCGCAGAGGACAGCCTACACATCGGCTTTATCGCATTAAAATCATTCTTCGTATTTGAGCAAAACCTCCTGCTTTCAGGCGATAAAAGTAAATTCCACTCGCCACTGGTAACCCGGTTATGGTGCATCCGTCCCACATCAATGTGTAAGTTCCCGCAGCTAATTTTCGGTTAATTAAAGTGCGTACATTTTGACCCAGCAAATTAAACACTTCAAGTGTTACCCATGCCGGTGCAGTTAATGTAAAACGGATGGTGGTGCTCTGGTTAAACGGATTGGGATAATTGGGAAATAGGGCAAAGGGATGTTTCTGGCTCAGCAGGGAATCGCTTATCCCGGTAAGGTTGTTTCTATTTTTTACCTGAACCTTACCTTTGCTGAGCGATAAGAAAGAAGTTAACCGGGGAGATGAAGCATGGTTCGTCTGGGTCTGAAGTAAAGAGCTTTCTATGGAAGCATCGTTTACTTGCTGAAACTTATTCAGGGAAACTGGTATTTTATCAGATGTGGAATGAATCTGGTTCACCTGACGAACAGTTGCAGAATGCGGAATATCGGATGCCAGAAGCAACATTCTGGTATCATCGGTACGAGAAGGATGGTGCACTGCTGATTTAACCCGAGTAGTGAAGTTTTCTATTATAGAGATGTGTGCTGGTGCTCCCGCAGACCCATTGGAGATGGTGTGATTCCCCATTATTTCCGAGACTGTTCCGGAGTGTTCTCTCTCCCTCTCCCTCCGCAGGGGCTGATTATTCTCGGATACCCGGTTTTTATCCATCCACTTTTCCGCGGGGGTGGTATTTACCACCAGCTCTTTTCCAAAAACCCCATTCGGATAATTCGGGTTCTCGCTAGCTACCAGTGTCCCGGTTAATAACAGGAACACCAGTAGCACTCTCCCAACCCTCATTTTGACCTCCTACTTGACAAACCATCCATCTCCCCAAAACCCGTTTCATAAAGGTGGCTCCCAAGTTGTTTCTGGTAAATATTCATTCAACCAAAAATAAATATTCCCGGTAAACATGCGTTCCTCCTATTCGGGCCGGACCATTTCTAAAAATCAAAAATATTTGTGAAAAAGATTGCTTTTTCTCTTCCCATTTTTCACGAGCATTTGCTCTCCATGTTGCATATTTCCCCGGAAGTTGCCCATTCTTTCCGGGAAACGTCCCTGTAAAAAATAATAATTTTCCATGAAAGTAGTAGAACCAACAGGAGGACACGCCAGCCAGTTCGGATAATCGGCAATTTAACAATTGCTGAAAAACCACCACCGCTCGACGGTACCTTTTTTTACAAAATATATGCCAGGATCATTAAAGTTATTGATAATTACTTATTTATTTTGAAGATAGGAAATCTGGAAGAGAATTTTTTTCAAAAAAACAGGAAAAATATTTCCTACCTTTCCGGAAAATATTTTCCGAAATACTGCCTAACATGAAGAAATAACTGTTTCTAATCACGAATGAGCTGGGTTAAAGAGGGGGCAATTTATTATTTACTTCTTTTTAATTTATAGTTTCACTTTTACCATCACGGAACCGGATACTGGCATCTGGCATCCAGCATCCAGTTCCAGAGGTAGTTCGAAAAATGCGATTTTACCTGTTGTACTAAAAACTATTGCCCTGCATGACACCGAAACTCAACTCTCCAAGCTCCGTGAGTTTATCAATGGTGAAAGTTCGGTTCAACAATCCTTCCATCCAAATAATTATGAGGTTCCAGACTCGTTAGGTAACAAAACAACATCTTTCACCCACGGGTGATTAAAGTTTTCGGTGCAGGTTTCAGAATAACATATTCCCACCACAGTTCAATAATCAAAAAAAGAATATCTACTCATTTTATTAGCACAACAGGCAAATTCTATTTCACCAAAAGCATCTTCCGGCTGCTTTCCCACCCGTTCACCTGAATCCGATAGATGTACACACCGGAACTTACCGGAAGATTGTGATCATCCGTACCATTCCAGGTTACCACAGTTCCCCGGGTAAAATTCCTATCCACCAGATGTTTAATTAAACGTCCGTTTACATCGTAGATATTAATTACCACATGTCCGCTGGTATCCAGAGAAAAGGGAATACGGGTACTGTTGTTAAAGGGATTGGGATAGTTGGGATAAAGCGCATATTTACGGGCGAGATAAACTGGGGTGTGGAGTTTGCTCACCGGAATGTAAGTAGCTTCTTTTAAAACCCAGTTTAAGGGATCGAAATGCACCAGGGTAGGTGTTTTCGGCACCGGGATGTGGAAATCCTGTACTTGGAGGGAATCCCAGACGGTTACGGTATCCCGGGACCCATCCGAATATTGAATAGCCAGATCCAGGGGCATTTTGAATACGGGTACAGGAGTTTGTGCTACCTGCCAGCTTTCCTGAATAATCTTCACGTATAGATAATGCTGACCATTGCTTTCGTACTTATCCCACCCCCATTGATATTTCGGATACCCCGGCTCGTAAATCCATTGCTGGAAATACCAATCCAGATCCATCCCGGTTTTCGATTCGCAAAAATCCCGGAATTGTTCGGTGGTCACCGTGCTGTCTTTAAATGTGGGGTCATTGGGATAATCGTGCATGATTTCGAAAAACAGCGAGTCGCCTATCATGTGCCGGAACATATGGAGTACCCAGGCGCCTTTGGCGTACACCGTCCAATCGAAGATGTACCAGGGATCATCAATGTAATAGCGAAACACCGGATCTTCTCCCCAGGAAGAAAGGAAATTTAACATATTATTCATATAGTCAAAATAAGTAAAAGTTCCATAAAACGATTCCACCCATAGCGCTTCGCTGTAAGTGGCAAATCCTTCGTTCATCCAGATGTGTCCCCAATCGTGGCAGGTTACCAGATCGCCAAACCATTGATGCGATAATTCGTGGGCATAGATTGTTTCCCAGGTTTCGGTTACTTCCCCAATACTGGTACAGGTCTGGTGCTCCATGGCACCTCCCCATTCAAATTCCGCCTGGCCGTACTTTTCGTCCCAGAAAGGGTACAATCCGTACAAATTGCTGTACACCTGCAACATCTGGGGGATTTTCTGGAAAGCTAACTGGGCGGTTGTAAGTTCTGCGGGATATACATAATATTGAATGGGCATAAATTGACCGGGGGAATATTCGAAAGAATCGGTAAAAGTAGCGTAATTAGAAATAGCCAGCGAGATCAGGTAAGTGGTAATGGGATGATGTTCCTTCCAGTGATAGGTCAAGGTTCCGTTGCCGTTGTTGGAAACTGCTTCCAGCACACCATTCGAAGCAGCAACCAACCCTGTGGGTACCGTAATATCAATTCGAGCAGAATCCATTTTGTCTGCCGGATCATCTTTACAGGGCCACCAGGTTTGTGCCAGATATGGTTCGCTTAAGGTGGAAATCACCAGATCGTTAAATTGATTGTAATCAAAACTGAATCCCATTAATCCACTACTGCGGGGAAGGCCCGAATAATGGACTGTGATGGAAAAAGTATCGCCCATGTTATATACCTGGTCCAGTTGCACCCGCAGCACCCAATTCGAGAGGGTCCAGGAAGAGACATTTCCGGTAACCGAAAGATTTTGCCAGCCTCCAATGTCTTCCCGGGAGTCGAAATTGAGTTTAATTTCGGTGAGCCCATTCACTTTGCTGCGAAAATGACCGTTCACCGTTCCTGTAAGATTCCAAGGCGAAGTGGAAATGTCAAAATTCAAATGGTAATAATATTGATCATAATCCGAGGAATCGGGATTCATCGCCTTTTGAAGAGCTGGAAAATGACGCACAAAGTTTTCCCGCTCTATGGTGTAAAACTGTCGGCTCGCCTCCGCCATTTTATGCAATCTTTCAGTAAGCTCGTCATTTTCCGCCCGGAGGCTTACTGCAAATAGAATTATCCAGAATACCATTAATTTCCGCATTCTCGGTCTCCTTTCGCTAAAAATTGCTGTTCAGATAAAATATAAAAAATCAATTGGAAAAATTAAGTGATTAAATTTTTACTTTACCAATTTTTTCGCTGATTACTGTATCCTTGCATTATAAGCGAACCAACAGCGGAGCGAAGAATCTCGATACACTGTGCAAAGAGGACGAAAAGTTTCAATCTCCTGCGTAAGCAGCAAGAAGAGTCCCCACATCATGCGCAGGCAGGAGGGAAAATCTCATTAATGAACTGATGGTAAACGTATCAACGCTCCGCGGTATTCTGCATATTCAAAAAATGCTGTATGTACAATGGGCAAACCAATATCTCCCGAAATATTTGCTTCCACTTCGCTATTTTTTTTCTCCAACACTTTTACCCTGCTTGTTCCTCTTCCTCCCCCAGCCACCGGGAGATTTCTCGTAAAAAAGTCTGCACATTGGTTTGATGCGGCTGGAGCCGGGTAAATCGGGATTCCAGAGCGTAGAGCTGTTCGCGTAAATCATCCCCCCGAATGCCCTGGCGGTATAGTTGTATGCCGCGCTCTGTTAAGCGGTGCAGATAATCACTCTCCCGTTGAATGCGTTCCAGAATCTCTTCCCGATCCCGCGCTGGCTTTCCGTGCCCGGGAATTAAACATGCTACCTGATACTGGTTTACCAGAGAACGAATTCGCTCCAGACTGGCGCGATATTGCCACATACTATGGAGCACAAAAGGAACCGGAGACTGGATGAGCATATCACCGGAAAACATTAATTGCTCCTCGGGAACAACAATTACACTCTGGTCGATGGCATGACCGGGAACGTGGTAAAAAACAACCGAAAAGGGAGGGTGCTCCAGAACTTCCCCATCTGCTAACAGGTGAATGGGTTCGGGAAATTGCAATTGGTCCAGATCGGGAATCCGTTGTTTGCGGTACACTCCACGGATGTATCGCACATCGTTATGGCGCACAGTGGAATTTTTCTGCGCAATCGATTCATGACCATACGCCGGGTATTCCCGAAAGGCGTACCAGCCAGAGATGTGGTCGCCGTGGGTGTGGGTGAAAAGAATCTGCACCTGGTGCAAGGCCTGCTGTTGTAGAAATTCCTGCATGCGCTCCAATTCCCAGGGGAACACTCCCGGATCAATCACGTACGCCGCACCGTTCCGGTAAACCACTGTCGAATTCATTCCCAGAAACTGGCTGCTAAAGCGCCTTCGCATATAACCATCCCTGTTTTTCTGGTTAATATAATCATGTTTTCACCAGTAATTCATTGATATTTTGAACTTTTTGCTTCATAACAGTACGAAACGGGAGATGTTTTTTATTACGAATAAAATCCCGTTCCTCCCTTCACTTTATCACTAATTCTTAAATTGCCTTTACATTTCCTTTATTTTCTTCCTATCTTAAATTGAATATAGCGTTACGGAATAAAATCGAATTCCTAAAAAGCCATGTTTAGCGATTTATTTAATCAAATAGAATTCAGTTACATTTTTGTGTCAGCAGTACTTTTTCTGCTGGGAATTTATGTTGCTCCTTCAGTCGTAGATAAAAACATTCGGTTTCTTCTGGTGTATCCCCGCTGGATGCGCCGGGTAATGGACCGTTTCCTGAACACCAAATGGGGGTTCCCCATCATTTTTGTGATTATTTTTTCGTTGAATAATATTTCTCTTTTTACCGGGTTTATCTCCGGTTATCTGGTAATAATGCCTCTGTTTTTTGCATTCTTTACCGGATTCAATGTGGCGGTGATTGGATACGACATGATGGGCTGGAAAGGCATCTGGCATTTGCTGGTTAATCCCATTGCCTGGCTGGAATTTCCGGCTGCCTGGATTAGCTTTTCGCTGGGATTGCGTTTGGGTCTGGTTATTCTTTCCGGTCAGGGATTCGATGCTGCGCATCAAACATTTCGTGAATTGCTACCGTTGTACTGGAAGTACGTGGTTCCATTACTCTTTGTGGCCGGAGTGCTGGAAGCGGCTCTAATTCGGCTGGCAGAAAAATTGGAGAAATAGTGAAAATTGTTCTGGCTCTGGTCCACTGATTCTTTCTGTAAGCTTCAATGGTCCGAAAAGTAGTTAACTGCCCGGCGGGCAACCAGGGTAATCTCAAACGTATTCGAGCCATGTGTTCCTATTTTTGCACAACAAACGGGTTAAGGAAGGCAAACCTTCCGTTACCTCGCTCAGCAACCTTTAAATTATCTTAATAACAACACGACTCATAAAATTAGGTTGGATTGGGTTGAACTATTTTTAAATCCCGCAAGAACAACGGAAACAATTTTGAATTGTATTTTGCAACCACGAATCACACAAAAAAGCATTTACCAACGAATTTTTGCCCACGAATTAAAAGAATTTGTATTTGCCCAGTAGAGTAGAAAAGGGAATGTAAAGGGAATTCCTTTACATTCGCCTTTCCCCTCGTCAAACCGGACGTGCGGATTTCCCGCATCCGGCTTTCCTGCAGAAATTCATCACAAGCATTC
>JALXCH010000514.1 GCA_026991005.1 Calditrichia bacterium
GAAACGTATCGAACATTTCCAGCGCTTCGGTTTTGTTAAACGCCAGCTTCACAATATATTGATCACCGATCCAGCGCTTGTAACTTTCGCACCAGACCACACTATCTTCCACAATAAGAATTTTTTTAGGATCTTCCATCCTCCTGCTTCCTTTTTAACTCAGGCAATGTATGGTAACCGGATGTTAAAAATAGTGCCTTTACCCACCTTGCTGGCCACATCGATGAATCCCCGATGCCGGGTGATAATCTGCTTCACAATGGCCAGTCCCATGCCGTTTCCGCCTTCGTGCTTGTGGGTGGTGAAAAACGGCTCGAAAATTTTTTCCAGAAATTCTTCGGGAATTCCTTCTCCTTCATCCAGAATTTCGATGTAAATCCAGGGATTTCTGCGATAGGGAGAAAGCGGACGCAAGGGGCGGGTAGTAATTTTCAGTCGCCCACCTTTTTTGTGCATGGCGCGAATACTATTTTCCAGCAAATTTAAAAACACCCGCCGCATTTGATTGCTATCCACATTAATTTGTGGTAAATCCCGTGCGTAATGCTTTTCCACAGTAATGTTGGGCGGAATTTCCAGTAAATCCAGGGTCATGTCAATTAATTGGTTGATGTGGATGGGGCGGAAGCGTAACTCCTGTGGACGGGTGTAATTGAGCAGATCCTGCACCAGTTTCTCCATGTAAAGGGCATGGTTGCGTAACCGTCCGTTCTGGGGAGCGTCCAGTTTTACCAGAGTAATGAAGGATTGAAAATCGTGTGCCAGTTGGGAAGCCATCGTACCCAATTCGGCCATTTTTTCGCTCTGCATGGCTTTCTGAATGGCTCGCACGTTCTGAATTGCATTGGCTGCCTGCACAGCAAAAAGACGCGCAAATCGCAAATCGTGGGAGAAAAATTGCATCTGTTCCTCTTCCGCTCCCAGGAAGATAAATCCCATTAAATTATTCTGCGCTACCAACGGTAAAACCACACACAGATGATATTGCTCCATCTCCCGGAAGAGCTTACTGTGAGGGGAATGTTCAAATTTGTAGATAAGTTGATGATCGTACTCCAGCATTTCCATGATTTTGGAACGCGAAGCACCCAGCAGTTCTGCCAGCTTGTCATCTGCAAATCCCTGATTGTACATCACTTCGTAAGGGCGAATATCGAAACGGGAAAAAACCACTGCCACCTTGCTGCACTTCAACACCCGGGTAGAGAAGTTCCCCAGAAACTGCGCCAATTCTTTTTCGTCCAGTAACCGCCCAACCTCTCCTAAAAATTGCGCCAGTTCCTCCTCCACCGAAGAATAATTCTTCTCGCTCTCCCGGGTCAGGAACGGTTGCATTTTTCGCAACAACCAACTGGAACCGCTATAAGCTATTAGCCAGAGGAGCATGGCTGCCAGAAAAAAGAGTGGTGTTACTCCCTTCACGAAGAAAGCAAAAAAGACACTCAAAACCGCAGAAGCCATCAGAAAAAAGACCAGCCGTTGCGCTTTCTCCTCATATTCCAACAGCCGAAACCGAAATGCTACAAAAAGAAGGACAAATCCCATAACCGGGTAGGCCAGAAAGATAAACGGATGCAGCCATCGAAATAAAGGAAATAAATGCAAACCACAGAAAGCAACCACGGTGATGGGCAACAGAATGTGAAGGACAACCAGGATATTTTTCAGACTCTGGTGAGATTTACGATACTTGCGATAAAGCGCATTCCCCACATAAAAGAAGGTGGCACAGAAATAAAGCAAAAAAGTCCAGTAATAGTTTGTTAACACAGGAAAAACAACTCCGTTACGGGTAAAAACCCCCTGAAAGAACACCCCTTTTATGGCCAGGACTGCCATTAATAAACTTAGCAGAAAAGGCCAGGCGTACCGGAGCAAAAGCCGGGGGAATAAAGACCCCAGAGCAAATTCCTGCACCATTAACACCAGAATAGGAGGGATAAATAGTTCCAGCACCAGCCGGGCTTTCATTATTCCCAGCACAAGAGGAGAAGCCTGTTCCTGCAATAAAAAAAGCGTGCTCAGCTCCACCAGTACCAGCAAAATGTTCAGGTAAATGAACAGGGGCACAAAGAACGAATATATTCGCTGCCGGTAGATATAGGCAAGCAACACCAGATGCAGAACAATGGTGGTAGTTAAAATAAAACCGGTAAAATGTACAGCGACACTTGTTTCCATTCCTGGTTCATCCCGGGTTTTCTACATTACGCATTCCAGCGGTGCAAAATTCTTTCTCCAACCATGGGCCAAAAAGAATGTTCGCGAAATCCCCCTCTGTAAGCAGAATCGAAAATGATCTTTTTGTCTCGGTCCAATCCACCTAAAAGAACCTCTTTCCCTTGTTAGTGAAGACCTCCCCATCTCGGGTGTCTCCATTTTCCGGCCAGATATTTTGCCGGTTTTTCCTGGAACATCCATTTACAGGTGCTTTTTGGCTTCCTCCCACAACCGGTCCATTTCCGAAAGGGAGGAATCGTACACTGTTTTATTTTGCCGCGAAAGTTCCCGTTCGATGTAGCGAAACCGTTCTTCAAATTTGCGAATAGTACCCCGCAATGCATCCTCGGCGTTCACTCCCTGAAAGCGAGCCAGGTTGACCAGGGAGAAGAGCAAATCTCCCAATTCTTCTTCAATCTCCGCCTGCTTTTTCTGCTGGAGCGAGTGTTCCAGTTCCTGAATCTCTTCTTTAATTTTCTCCAATACCCCCTGCACATCTTCCCAATCGAATCCCACCTGAGCAGCCTTATCCTGCAAGCGCTGGGCACGCAACAGGGCACTTAAATGCCGGGGAACGCCCTCCAGCAGCGACTCCCGATTTTCCTGCTCGACTTTAATCTGCTCCCAGTTTTCCTTTACCTCCTGAGCATCTTTCACCTGAACATTTCCAAACACATGGGGATGCCGTCGAATCAGTTTTTCGTTAATTCCGCGAATAACCTCTTCCAACGTAAAACGATTTTCCTCCTGGGCAATTTCTGCCTGAAATACAATTTGTAAAAGCAAATCTCCCAGCTCTTTTTTCAACTCTTCCCAGTCCTGCTGATCAATGGCTTCCACCACTTCGTAGGCTTCTTCCAGCACATACTGGCGGAGGGATTCCGGGGTTTGTTTTCGATCCCAGGGACATTCCTTGCGCAACCGCTTCATAATTTCCACCAGTCGAGCAAACTCTTCTAACGCTGTCATCCGGCATCCTTTCGAATTGTAAAAATTGCAATCGAGCGGAAAGTTAATACATAAACCGGGGTAAAGAAAGCCTTTTCCGCACTCGATTGCAAAAATTACAATCTACCGGTTCCAGCTTTTTTAAAGAAAGATTGAACAGAAAAAATTTATTTGTTAAATTTTGCACAAAGTTGGACGAACTTAATATGGGAGCTTATATGGAGCGTCAGATTAATGTGAATATTCCCGGGATTCTCAAAAAATATAAAAAGATTGCTGTGGTTGGAATTTCGGACAAGCCGTATCGCGATTCGCATATTGTCGCGAAGTTTATGAAGGATCATGGTTACACCATCTATCCGGTGAATCCCCGATTGACCGAAGTACTCGGGGAAAAATGCTACCCCTCTTTGAAAGATATTCCCGAACCGGTGGAATTGGTAGATATCTTCCGGCGCCCGGAATTTGTGATGCCCATTGTGGAAGAAGCGATCGAAATTGGTGCCAAAGCTATCTGGATGCAACTCACGGTGGTCAATCCCGAAGCCGCCCAAAAAGCGCTGGAAGCCGGGCTGGAAGTGGTGATGGACCACTGCTGGAAGATCGAATACATGAATTATTTTGGATATTAAAATGAAACGGAGATGACCATGCACTCGATGATATATGGAATTT
>JALXCH010000515.1 GCA_026991005.1 Calditrichia bacterium
CCCTCCATCTCTTCAGCGGTCCCTCCCAGAGCGGTACCTCCTATAGCCAGAAGGCCGACACGCTAACGGCGGGTTCTCTGCTCACCCTTTATGTGGCGGGGTACGACCGCTACGGAAATTACATTGCCGATGTGGACACTGCCCTCTGGAGCAGCAGCGGGACTTTAACCCCGGTAGTGAATCACACCGGCGCTTCGTTGAATTACATCCCGACCCGGAGCAATACTCAGGGGCGCATTCGGGTTCAGGTGTCTAACCCAGCCGTGCAGGGAGATTCCACGGGAATTCTTACCGTGCAACCGGCGGCTATTTCTCAAGTCAAAATTGTTCTGGATTCGCTGGGTACGCAGGAACTGGGGGACACAACCCTCACGGCTGCCGATACATTGCTCCTTTATGCTGGCGGGTTCGATGACCAGAACAATTTTGTACAGCTTGTTGCCGGGGACTGGCTCAGCCAGCCAGGCAGCCTGGGTAAATTCCGCATTGCCGGGAATGAAGACTCCACCGCCACCGGACAAAAATCCGTGCGCTTTATTGCCGACCAGGCGGGGAATGGCACCATCCGCTTAACATACAGCGGGTATTCCGACCTTTCCGGTTTAATTACCGTTCAGGTGGGTTCACCGCACCAGATTGTGATTCGCACGGCAGCCGGTGGAGCGGGTAGCCCGGCGCATAATGCCATCAATATGACCACCGACGAGAGTTTAACCCTTTACGCCGCTCATTACGATGTGCGCAACAATTTTGTCAACGATTTACCGGTGAATTGGGACACGCTGCGGGTGAGCGGAGATGGTCTGGTGAATGGGCTGCCTGCCAGCAATGCCTCGCAAATTACCTTTAGTCCCGTCCAGGCAGGTGCAGGACGTATTCTGGTTTCTTCCACCACTCCCGGCATTCTCCCCGATACCACCGGTGTCATCACCGTTACTAATGGGGCGCTGGATCACATTGTGATTGTGGATGGGGCTGGCAGTGCGGTAACCACCGATACTCTGGCTGCCGGAGATTCTCTGAAGCTATTCGCGGCAGGATACGATGCAGATAACAATTTTCTGCACTATGTAAACGTTTCCTGGAGTTTGGTGGGGGATAGTATTGGTAGTTTTGCTGCTTCCACCGGCGATTCCACCGTATTTCGTGCCAGCACGGTAGGTACGGCATACCTCCAGGCAGACAGCGCCGCCTTTAGCGATGCCACTTCCAACATTCGAGTCATTCCCGGAACAGCGGCTCAACTAAGTAAAATTACTGAAACGGACGGACAGAGTGGAGTCGCAGGGCAGCAACTTCCTTTGCCGCTGCGTGTGCGGGTTAAAGATGCTTACGGAAATGAAAAGGAAGGGGACACCGTTCGCTGGTTGCCTTTAACCGGAGGCAGTGTTTCCAATCCCTATTCCGTAACCGATGCCACCGGCATTGCCGAAATTTATTACACTCTAAGTTCCTCCACAGGCACTGACACCATTGCTGCCACCCTTCCCAACGCAACCACAACCCCGGATACGGTTTTCTTTACCGCCACCAGTGAACCGGATACGGGGAATGTGATGCAGTACGTGGATGAAGCGAACGATACCCTGCGGGTGGGCAGTATCTTATCTCTGGTGGGACCCTTCCGGGTGAAAATTCTGGATCGCTTTAACAACCCGGTTCCCAACGTGCGGGTCAGTTTTTCCATTCTGAAACGTCCTAATGGTGCCATTAACGATTCCCTTACCATTTACAGCGATACCACCAACGCTCAGGGCGAAGCGGAGACGTATTTACATCTGGGATCTCGATTGGGTGACTATCAGATAGGTGCCTTTGCTACCGCCAATCCGGCCCGGCTTGTTTTTACCGGAAGGGCGAATGTTCCCGGTAACCCGGCAATGTTAACGATTGTGTCCGGAGGTGACCAGAGCGATACTGTCGGGCAAACCCTGAGCAGCCCAATACAGGTAAAAATAACCGATGTTTACGAGAATCCTGTTTCCGGAGAAGTGATTCATTTCGTGCCCCTGAACGGTGGTTCAGCCTCTCCTACAACCGATACTACGGATGCTCAGGGACTCACTTCCAGTAACTGGACACTGGGTACAACAAGTGGAACCCAGCAATTTCGGGCTTACCTCGAATCTGATCCTGCGCTGAGCGACACCACTACCGCCACAGCGCTGCCAGATGTACCAGCGCATCTGCAAATTGTCCATATTCGCAATATCGCCGGAGACAGCATTTCTGTGCCTGCTCATAGTGGAGTGCCGTTTGCCGTCAGGGTGAGCGATCAATACGGCAACGTGGTGCCCAATCAAATGGTGAATTTCCAGATTGTTTCCGGGAGTACCGCCATCCTGTCCCAGAGTAGTGTGGTGACCAGTACTTCTGGAATTGCCACCAATAACGTACAACTGGATCCCGATCAGGACGAAACCATTGTGCGAGCCAGTGTTTCGGGGAATGGGAGTCTCGATCTACACCTGTTCCGCCTTAGTTACCAGGCGAACTCCCTGCAACCCTACGAAGCCGCATTGGGGGACACCATCGCTTTCCAGCTGGATGTAGTAAATCCCGGTCCCCGGGCTATTTCCCTGGATACCACCGGAGGCGTAAGCTACCTTTACTTCTCTGATGGAAATCGGGAATACCAGGCACCTCTGCTCACAACCACCATAAACGGCGGTGGTACCACCACCCTTCAGTTTGCACCTACCGTACTGGATACCAATTTTGTGGCATCCACCTACCAGTTGCGCATCAATTTGGAAGGGCGCAATGCGGATTCGATCCTTTCCGGATATTTCCTCACTACACCGGGTGCTTTTTCCATCACCAATGTTACAGTGCAATCGGTGGTGGGGGCAGTAAGCGAATTGAAACGCGGAGAAGTGTTGAATGTTACCATGAATTTGAACAATCTGGGTGATGTGCGCGTGGCAGTGGATTCCATAGCAACGACGCCGTTACTTTTCCGGGCGGATGGTACTCCGGTGGCAGCAAATTTTGTGCGGTTGGGTGGCCCAGATACCCTCTCCCAGGGGCAATATAGCCTGAACTTCCAGTTGCAGAATACCGCCGTTTTGGATACCGGCCAGTACTATTTGGACGGTCGATTTGTGGGTACTATTGTAACTTCGGGCTCGGTAGTGCAGGATTCTTCTGCTTCGGTACAGGGGAGTTTTCATGTAATTGCCAATGCCGTAATTCAATATGCCAATTATCTCTCTCCCCAGCAGGTTACTGCGCAGGATTCCTTTGAATTTGCCATCAGCCTGGAGAATAGCGGGCAAACCAATGTAACCCTGGATACCGCCCGAACCTTCCTCACCTTTGGGGTGGACACTTTTTACCTGCGAAGTACCCAGACCATCAGTAAAAACAGCAGCGAGATTCTGTATTTCCGGAAAAAAGCCATAGCCTCCGCCACCTCGACCACACCCTATGCCGTAATTGTGGAATTACATGGCGAGGAGAATGGTTCTGATTTCGGAACAGTGGTAAATGATATCTCCGATAGCGTGCAGGTACTGGATCGGCCGCAGAACCTTACTTTGAGTAATTTTGACGTCCAGGCCGGGAGTGTGGTGCAAGGGCAAAGCGGCGTTCAGCTTTCCTTCGATCTGGAAAATCCGGGAACGAATACTGCTCCCATAAACATCGATGCTACCGATCTGGTGCTGCACGGAAGCGGAAATTTACAATACAGTGTGGTTACGCCTGCTTTTCCGGTGGAAATCTCGGGAGGAGGCTCGGCTCATTTTGTTTATTCCCTCACCTTCCCGGAAGGATATCCCACCGGTCGGGACAGCATTTATGCTACCGTATCCTACCAGGATGAAATCAGTGGAGTAA
>JALXCH010000516.1 GCA_026991005.1 Calditrichia bacterium
GTCGGGAGGTACTCACGGCCAAGAAGATTGAACAACGGATTGAGAAAGTGAATGAAAAGATAGAGGATTACCTAAATCGTTTAAAAGAGAACGATGTTTTGGAAGATTTTTTAGAGGAGAACGATACCGTATGGGAAGAAGAGGGAAAAATAAAGCAGGAATTAATCAAGAAAATAGCAGAGCTTCAGGAGCAGGTGGAAGAGCTTACGCGGGAGAAGGAGCGTTTAGAGAAGGAGGGTACAAAAGTTCTTTCCCCTACTGATCCGGATGCCCGCTTAATGAAACATCAACAAGGGTATATTCCGGGATATAATGTACAGATAGCCGTGGATGATGCTTATCACATGATAGGTGCGGTTGAGGTTTACCAGGATGAGTCCGATAGGAATTTGTTGGAACCCATGGTGGAGAATTTTCGTGAAGATGTAGGCATAACACCCAAAGAAGTGACAGGGGATAAAGGATATTATAATATCATTTCTATTGAGTCCCTTGAAAGTAGTGGAACCACCTGCTATGTGGCTATTCCGTCGAAAAAGAGGCGAGGAGAGGAGGAAATTGAATTTCAATATGATGAAGAGAAAGACGAGTATCGCTGTTCAGAGGGAGGGAGATTGGTTTTAATCCATAAAGGGAAAAAGAAAGCCGGGCAATATTATAACCTGTATAGCGGGATCGATTGTGAGGGATGTTCCTTGCGCAGAATTTGCACCACATCGGAAAAAGGGAGGACCATATATCGGGCAGTGAACGAGGAATGGCGCAAGCAGTATCGAGCCCGAATGAAAAGTGCTATTGGGAAAAAGATGCTCGAATTGAGACGGAATTTGGTAGAACATCCCTTTGGGACAATTCGTTATTGGATGGGGAAAATACCATTGCTATTAAGAGGGAGGTTAAAAGTAGCCACAGAGATCCATCTTTATGTTACAGCATATAACCTTCATAGGTTACTCTCGCTAAAAAGCACCTCTGATATCCTTGAAATGCTGGAAAATTATGAATGGAAGCTGGCTTAAAGGTATAAAGTTAGCTTTTTGTTTTTCGAATTTGGTAGAAAAAATGGTCTGATGATACAGATGCTGTGAAAAATCCACATTAGCAACCGATAGTTATTGAATTTCCATTTTTACACAGCCTCTTCCATTTGTGGGAATGGATGCCTACACCCAAAATTTCCCCGTCCCGGATGGGACGGGCTAAACTGAAGGTTCTGTTTCTTAATACGCATATTAATTAAAACCACAGAAGACACAGAAAACACCGAATATATTCCCAGCCATGTTATTTTGAGCGTAGCGTGAGCAGAGCGAAGAATCTCCGAGGTTGCAGTTAATCTTTTTCAAACCCCAACATCGGTGAATTGCGCAAAGAGGGCACAGAGAGCGCAAAGGGAAAAAATCCTTTTATTTTTTATTTCCTTAAAATTTAAATTTTTCTAATTTGTAGCTTGAAATTTGTTTCATTTATCCTGGTATTTGAAATTTGTCTTTTGGAATTTGCCTATTGGGATTTGAGATTTGTCATTTGTGATTTGGAATTTAATTTTTTGGGGGAATTATGCACTATAGCCATTTTCGTCATATCGCGCATCCGGTGGGTTTACTCTCCACTGCTTTCGAGGGGAAAGAAAATATTGCCACCATGGCTTGGCTTTCTCCGGTTTCTTTCGACCCACCACTACTAATGGTAGCGGTAAGTCCCAAACGCTACACCCACGATCTTCTACTAAAAAGCAGCGAATTCGCCATCATCATCCTCTCGGAACGGCAGAAGGAGCTATCCACTCTGGCGGGAACCAAAACGGGAAGGAAAACCAACAAATGGGAGTTGGAACCGTTCCGCCGACTGAAACGCCCCGCTAAAACAATCCGGGTACCGGTTCTGGAGGAATACCGAGCACTGTACGAATGTAAACTACACCATCATTTTCCTGCAGGCGATCATACCATGTTCGTGGGGGAAGTGCTTCACATGGATGTCAATTATCAAGTACCTCCTTTAATCTTATTCAACCGGCGTTATTACACCCTGGGCCGGGAGATTGATGTGTATCCTTAAACTGATAACGTTTACTTCTTTCGTTATTTTTTCTTACTTTCAGTGTCCCCGGCATTTCCTTACCCTGTGTTCGAACCATTCAAACAAATTTCCAGAAGCATAAAAGGAAATAAGGGAAATCACTAGGAATTTGCTTGATTAATTCTATATAAATTTTTAACTTGCCAGCGTTTAACTCGATTTAATCAGGAGCTTATGGGACTTTTACTGAAAAATGCCTACATTGTCACTCAGAACGCCCAGCGAGAAGAGTTTGCCGGGGACATTTTAATTGAAGAGAATCGCATTCAGGCTATTGGGAAGAACCTTCCCTCAAAAGGCCACGCAACTTTCGATTTAACCGATCTGGTCGTAGTGCCCGGGTTCATCCAGACGCACACCCATTTGTGCCAGACGTTGTTTCGAAACCTGGCAGACGATCTGGAATTACTGGATTGGCTGGAGCAGCGCATCTGGCCCTTCGAAATGGCGCATAGTCCCGAATCGCTGCGGATTTCCGCCCGGTTGGGTCTGGCTGAACTCCTACTAGGAGGTACCACAACCATTCTGGACATGGGCAATGGTCGGTATCAGGATATTATTTTTGAGGAAATGGTCCGCAGCGGAATTCGCGGTTTTAGCGGAAAAGTGATGATGGACCAGGGACAACAGCCATACAAGGAAACAACCGAAACCGCGTTACAAGAAACGGAACGCCTCATCCAAAAATGGCACAGAGTGGCAGAGGGGCGTATTCAGTATGCCCTGGCTCCCAGGTTTGTTCCCTCCTGCAGCCTGGATTTGTGGAAAGGAGTTAAAGAGCTTTCGGATAAATACCAGCTCATTATTCATAGCCATGCCTCAGAAAATCGCAAAGAATGGCAACTGGTAAAGAACAAAACCGGCTATTCCAATGTGGAATTTTTTGTGAAAAATGGTATTGCTTCCGAGCGACTGAACCTGGCCCATTGTATCTGGGTCTCCGAAGAAGAAATCAAAATGATGGCAGAAACCGGAATCTCGGTTTTGCATTGTCCCTCCGCTAACTTGAAATTAGGCTCAGGCATCGCTCCCATCCCTCACTTCTGGGAATGGGGCATCCCTGTGGGATTGGGTGCGGATGGGGCTCCCTGCAACAACAATCTGGATATCTTTGTAGAGATGCGTCTGGCAGCGCTCATTCAAAAACCCCATCGGGGAGTAAAAAGTACCAATGCCAGACAGATTTTCGATATGGCAACCATTGAGGGAGCTCGCGTTCTGGGATTGGACAAAGAAATCGGAAGCATCGAAGTAGGAAAGAAAGCTGATTTAACAATTTTAGATTTAAATAAAGTTCACACCATTCCAGCCGATAATATTTATGCTCAAATTGTATATTCTGCACATGCCTCGGATGTAAAACATGTCCTGATAAATGGAAAATGGGTTGTCCTGGACAGAAAACTTCAAAATGACAATTACCAGGATATTGTACACACTGCCTGGAGCGAGATACAAAAATTATTTGATAGAATAAAATAAACCATTATTTTTTGAGGAGGAGACATAATGAAACGCGTATATGTAATTATTGGACTCATCCTTCTGTTCTTACTAGCCTGTAATAAGCAGGAAGCTGGGATAAAAGAAGAACAGGCAGTTCTAGATCCAGAGCAACTTTTAAAACAGGCAAATGAATTGTACCAGCAAGGCAATATCGAAGAAGCATTTAAATTGTACTCGAAGATCTATTACGAATTTCCAACCAGCAATGCTTATATCGATGCAGCAATTGGTTTAAGCCGTTGTTATAATGATATGGGTAAATATGAAAAAGGTCTGGATGTGCTATATGATTTATTGCGTAAGAACATGATACCCTCCCGGGTTCCAGAGATTTACAACGAAATGGCCAGATATTATGAAGTGAATGCGGGGATTTCTTCCATTGCCGGTCTTTCTGACGAGACAAAAGACTATCAGAAAGCCATTGCTTTTTACAATAAGGCCATTTACTACCCCAACAGCAAGGATTCTGTGGCCAAGTCTTATGCTCAATTTAAAATTGGCGAACTCAATGTGTACCTGGGTAAATTCAAAGATGCCATTCTGGCCTACAAGGCAACCGTAGCCAATTATCCCGGGACGCCCTGGGCCCTAAAAGCGCAGGAACGATTGGATGAATTTCGCAAAGCGGTGGATGAATTATTACAGGAAATTGCCGCCACCTCTCCCACTCCGGATACCAGCGCTATTCCTCAGAACATTTCCCAGCCAACACCTCCTCCCGCCCCCGCTATCACTGTTCCGGAAACAACTCAAGCTCCTCCTCAAACACCGGCAGTTTCCCCGCCGGATACAACGACAATAGTTCCACCCGATACCAGCGAAAAGCCGGAACTTCAATTGAAATAACACGTATATCCGGCAAACCTGATTGAAAACGGAAAGGACATTATGGAAATACCACTGGAGATTCTAAAAGAGCTACCCAAAACGGATCTACATGTACACCTGGATGGTTCGGTACGCGTTTCTACCATTATCGATTTGGCACGCAAACAAAATGTGGAACTTCCCACATTCAATCCCGGGGAACTGGAAAAAATCGTTATGAGCGGCAAGAACTGCCGGAACCTGGCAGAATATCTTCAGGGATTTGAGATTACTCTTTCTGTGATGCAGGAACCGGAAGCTCTGTATCGCATTGCTTACGAACTAGCCGAGGATGCTGCTGAGGAAAACGTGTGGTACATGGAAGTTCGCTATTCTCCGATTTTGCACACGCGTAGAGGGCTTAAACTTCCCACAATAGTGGATGCTGTGATCGAAGGACTTCAAGAGGCAGAAAAAAAGTTCAACATTAAAACAGGTGTTATTATTTGCGGAATGCGTAACATTAATCCCGAAACGTCCCTGATTCTGGCGGAATTAGCCGTAGCATATAAAAATCGGGGTGTGGTGGGATTCGATCTGGCGGGACAGGAAGAAAACTACCCGGCAAAAGATCACAAGGAAGCGTTCTTTATCATTCGCAAGAACAATATCAACACCACCGCTCATGCTGGCGAAGCTTTTGGCCCGGAGAGTATCCACCAGGCCATCCACGACTGTGGTGCCCACCGAATTGGACACGGCACTCGCCTGTATGAGGACGGTGACCTGCTGAATTACGTCAACGACCACCGCATTCCCCTGGAAGTTTGTTTAACCAGCAATGTGCAGACCGGAGCTGCCAGTTCTTACGAGACCCACCCTCTGCGTTTTTATTATGATTACGGATTGCGGGTGACCATTAATACGGACAATCGTCTGGTCTCGGATACCACCGTTACTCGGGAGTTGTACCTTGCTGCCAAACATTTAAACCTTACTCTGGACGATATCAAATCCATTATTATCGATGGATTTAAAAGCGCCTTTCTTCCCAACCGTGCCAAATCCATTATGTTAAATGTGGTGAACGATGAGTTAAAAAAGTTTTAACAACCCCTAAAATGTTTTTGCATTTTTACTTTTAATTTGTTATACTGTATCACCGCAGTTATTAAAATTAAACAGGATCAGTTTACGATTCTTTTATGAAAATAAAATTTAATACCTCACCTGGATATTCTATTGGAATTGAATTAGAGGTTCAAACCATTAGTCCCCGCACCGGAGAACTTCTACCAGGTGCTGTTTCCATATTAGCGGAACTACCCGGCGAAGTTTTGTTTAAGCCGGAACTATTCAGCTCGACCATAGAGATCAATACTCCGGTATGCCACTCTCTAAAAGAACTCCACGATAACCTTCAAAAAAATCTAACCAAACTCCAGGAAGTTGCTCGCAAATCGGAGCTGGAAATTCTAATTTCCGGGTGCCATCCTTTCGCCAACTGGCAACAACAGCAGATTAGCCAGCACGAACGGTATCTGAATCTACTCCGCCGCATTCAATGGCCGGTACGTCAGTTTCTGATATTTGGATTGCACGTCCACGTGGGCATCGACGATGCGGATAAAGCTCTGTATGTGATGTCCCACCTCACCCATTACATTCCCCACTTCATTGCCCTTTCGGCCAGTTCTCCTTTCTGGAACGGGTTCGATACCGGTCTGGCCACCTCGCGCATTAAGATTTTCGAAGAACTTCCCAATGCAGGAATTCCTTACTACTTCCAGAATTGGGAAGAATACCACGAACTACTCCGCAACTTAATCCGCACCAATTCCATCGATACCGTGCGAGATATCTGGTGGGACATTCGCCCTCATCCCATTTTTGGGACGCTGGAAATTCGGGTGTGCGACGCCATGCCCACGGTAAAAGAAAACATGGCACTTTCGTCGTTAATTTACCTATTGGTGCGGAAATATTCTCAGGATTACGAGGAGAACAAGCCACGAAATCAACTTCCGCGCTGGATTCTGGAAGAAAACAAATGGCGGGCAGTGCGCTATGGACTTCAGGCGCAAATTATCTCCAACGAAGCGGGTGAGACAGAAAGTTTGCGGGAATCCATTGAGAAGACTTACCAGGAAATGGTAGAATTTGCAGTACAGGAAAATATTGCGGATGCAGCAACTTACCTTGCTGTAATTCCGGAAATTTTGGAAGTGGGGCCCAGCTATGTACGCCAGAAAAACTGGATTCAGCGCCGCCCCGGAGATTACAAGCATATTGTGGACAATCTTCTCATTGAGCTCCACGAAAACCGGTTCATTCCTGAATAAAAAAAGGTGCAGAGGTATCTTCCCCTGCACCCTTTTCGAATCTATTCTAACTTCCCTGTAAATTTCGCACTGGCAGTTCTCGTTTTATTTGAAAACCTTTATTTTACGCGGAATCTTTCTCTTTTAAAATTTTACCTTCGGAGCTTCCTGGGCCTGAGCGCTGGCCTGGAAATAAGCTTTAGGACGGAACCCGAAGATGCTGGCAACTAAGGATTGGGGGAAACGCCGAATGTAACTGTTAAATTTCTGCACTTTTTCGTTAAACCGGCGGCGCTCCACGGCAATACGATTCTCCGTCCCTTCCAGTTGTGCCTGAAGGGTCAGGAAGTTTTGGTTAGCTTTCAGCTCCGGATAACGCTCCACCACCACCATCAACCGTTGCAAAGCTGCACTCAATCCGTCCTGCAATTGCTGGAACTGAGCAAATTTTTGGGGATCGTTTAATATTTCCGGAGAAACGTTTATCATGCCACCGACTTTAGAACGCGCTTCAGTAACCTGGGTCAAAACATCCTTCTCGTGTTTCGCATACCCTTTTACCGTTTCCACCAGATTGGGAATTAAATCGTACCTTCGTTGATATTGATTCTGCACCTGCGCCCAGCTAGAATTAACCTCTTCTTCCATCACCACAATTGAGTTGCGAATTCCAATAAACCAGGAAAAAATGAGAATAATGCCCAACACAATTGCAATTGCAATCCATTTACCTTTGCCACCTTTTGCCATAGAATAATTCTCCTGCTATTGATTTAACTTCGTTTTTCCATCATTCGAGCAAAAATATACGCAACAAGCCCGGGAATAAAAAGCGGCCAGATAATTTCTACTGCCCGATAATCGCTGTTTTGCCAGCCCCAGAAGAGTGCTAATAACATGAGTGCTAATCCCAACTGGCGAAGCCAGCGGAGTACACGGACTCTATTCCCCATGCAACAACTCTTTTTCACTAAAAATTTCTGCAGAGAATATGTAAATTTCGGTCTCCGGATCCTTCCAGGCATCGGGAGGTAGCCCCGCTTTCAGGCAAGTTTGGCGCAGGAATTCTTCCCGATTCCAATTCCATTCGGTGGCCACCTGCGGCAAAAGCAGCCCTCGATGAAATCCCCGCTGCATGATTAACCCATGCTTACCAATCACGATTTCATCGATGCTTTCAATTTTCTTTAAGGGGGAAAGGACGGAAATTTCAATATCTAGATCCGGAACCTCCGAGAGTTCTACCGGGGGAAAACGGGGATCTTCGAAAGCGGCGGCTTTGGCCATATCCATAACCGCCTGGTACAGGGGTTTAATTCCTTCCACATACCCAATGCATCCACGCAATTCCCCAAATTTGTGAAGGGTTACAAATACTCCGAATTTTTCCTGCACTTTGGGAGAAATAGGTTTGGTTTCGGGATTGCGATGATATTTCAATTGGGTTTCTATGGTCTCTCGCGCCAGTTTTAATAAGTAGATTTTTTCTTCCCGATTTAACCCCACAATCGGTTCGCCCACGTTGCCTGCCATAGCAAACTCCTCCTTCATTGTAATCGCTCCAATGATTATAATAAATGCCAAAATCAAGCGTTTCATTACTCAACCAATGTTTTTCATTTCATTTCATTTCATTTCTTGATGAGTTTACAATTTTCAAAGAAAAAAGTCAATTCACAAAACCAACTATTCAGATAAATTTTTATTTAAACCAGAGCGAAATCCGGCAATGTTGCCCACACCATCCATTGCAAAACCCTACCATTACCCTTTCGATTGGGCGCAGAATATGCATAAAAGAATTTCTAATTAATTCTTTGGAATATACCAATAGCCTACATTGAAGATATTTCAAAAATACGCAAATCTATTTAATAAAATCATATCGGAGGAAGATTTGTTCCGTGCTAAAGGAGGCTTATTCTCATAAAATTCAATAAATCACCGCAGCCAGATATCCGCTCACATCATTGCGGCAACCGGTAACATCACAGGTATTGCGGTAAAGAATGACTTTGCTCTGGTTGGCCCCAACCAGATGCCCAATTTTCATCACCGTATAAACCGCCGATAAACTGCACATCTCGACCCGTTTTTCGGTCACATCTTCTACCAGACGGTTCTCATCAAACACCTCGATGTCGTTTATCACCAACTGATCCAGCATTCGGGCTTCCGAATAGGAACGTTGTCGGGATAAATTCGTTATGGCAATAAACAGGGTATCATCCAGCGGAAGTACCCGGGAAAGGATTTTCCAGAGGACGTTACGAAACTGCTCCTTTTCCTCTCCAAACACGATGGGGATAATGGGTATTTTCCCCATAATCCATTGCAGAAACGGCAAAACCGTTTCGATGGCGTATTCTTCTGATTCATGTCCCTGGTGAGCAATTTGGATTTGAGTATTCAAGGTAGCGATTAAACGGGCGTACTGGTGGTCTATTTCCGAGATTCCCAAAGCCGTGCGATAGGCATCGCCCTCAAAAATGGAGATAAATGGAAATTTTCTATGATGGGCAGTGGTAAGCAGCACAGCCCGTTTAAAATGGAAATCAATAATCTGGCGGAAGGCGCGGGCGGCCACCCCACCCGAAAGCGTCCAGGCATCATGGGGGACAATCAGTGCACGGGCGGGTCGGGGAAGATTCACGACCGGAGAGGCTTCCAGCAGCAGACTCAGTTCCCGTTCCAGACTCACTTTATCGCGAGGGTAATAACGACCCGCGGCAGCCATTTCCCGAATATTTTTTCCGTTCTTTTCCATAGGTAAACCAATTTTCACCAGGACTTTAAATATAATAACAATTATCGATGTTTTAAACGAATAATTGAATGTGAAAAATTCTTTAAACCTACTTTACTTCAGTAAAGTGAATTAATTTTTCGCTTTTTTCAATTCTATATGTTTTTTTTACGTGAAAAATGCTTTTAAAATTGCACTTGATTTGTTGTCTTTCCTATCGTATTTTTGGCGCAATACGATTGGAGAGGTGGCCGAGCTGGCTGAATCCCGCAGCGGCGGGATGCTAAGCGAGTGTGAACTAGAAAACGGTTTTTGAGTTAACTGACAGATCAAAAAAAAAATTCGGAGAGGTGGCCGAGCTGGCTGAATCCCGCCACGGCGGGATGCTAAGAGAATGTGATCTAAAAAAGGTTTTTGAGTTATTTGGCGAATTGAAAGAAAATTCGGAGAGGTGGCCGAGCTGGCTGAATCCCGCAGCGGTGGGATGCTAAGCGAGTGTGATCTAAAAAACCTTTTTGAGTTACCTGGTAAATTGAAATAAATTCGGAGAGGTGGCCGAGAGGGCTGAATCCCGCAGCGGCGGGATGCTAAGCGAGTGTAGATTAAAAAAAGTTTTGAGTTACCTGGCAAATTGAAAGAAACTCGGAGAGGTGGCCGAGCTGGCTGAAGGCGCTCGCCTGCTAAGCGAGTGTGGCAGCAAAAACTGCCACCGAGGGTTCGAATCCCTCCCTCTCCGCTATCAGGCTGATTAATTCACATTAATCAGCCTTTTTTATTTACCTGAATTTATTTGCTATCTATGAGCCTTGTCTCTAAACAAACTATTTTTAAACATCAAATTTCCCGTTCCGAGAAATTTTCCAGAATCTCTACTACCCGTTCCAGAAAACGCCCACCCAATTCACCATCCACAATCCGATGATCGAACGAGAGAGAGAGGTAAGCCATGGAACGAACAGCGATGGAATCGCCCATCTCGCTTTCGATAACCACGGGACGTTTTTTAATGGCGCCAATCCCCAGAATTCCCACATTGGGCTGATTGATAATGGGCAGACCAAAAATATTTCCGAACACCCCGTAATTGGTCACCGAAAAGGTAGAACCTTCGATGTCCCGCAATTGCAGTTTATTGGTTCGGGCACGCTGCACCAGGTCGTTCAGTGCCCGGGCAATTCCGCGTAAATTTAACCCTTCTGCCTGACGAATTACCGGCACAATCAGTCCCCGCGGCGAGGCAACCGCTACGCCCAAATTCACATGGCGATGGAGGATCATATTTTCTCCATCCACCGAGGCATTCATCCGCGGGAACTCCTGCAATGCTTTCACCACCGCATATAAAATAAAAGGTGTGACGGTGAGCTTAAATCCTTCCTGTTCCAGAAAAGCGGGACGATGCTGCTGCATTATCTTCAGCACCTGTGTCATATCGCATTCCGAAACGGAATAGACGTGGGCGGAAGTATCCAGACTCAACCGCATGTGTTTGGCCATACTGCGGAGGACTGAATCCATGGGCACCACTTTTACCTCTTCGCCGGGCGCAAACATCGGTTCCACAGGTTGCTCCGGTGCTTTGGTCACCTCGGCTTTACGTTTCTGAATATAGCTTAACAAATCTTTTTTGGTCACCCGACCATTCATTCCGGTACCGGGAATCGTTTCCAGTTCTTCCATGGAGATTCCTTCCTGTCGGGCGATATTGAGTACCAGGGGAGAATAGAATCGTCCTTCGGTACGGCGTTTTTTTGCCGGTGATTCGATGGGTTCTGCCGGCGGTGGCGCAGCTTCCGATGGAGTTGGAGGTGAAGTGATTTTTTCTTCTGGTAATGTCTCGGAAACGGGCGCAGATGCTTCCGCTGCGGACTCTTCCTCCGCACCGGCTTCCCCTTCCGTACGGATGCGAGCAATGACCGATTCCACCTCCACTGTCTCGTTCTCCTTGGCTAAAATTTCTTCCAGAACCCCGCTCACAGGACTGGGAATTTCCGAATCCACTTTATCGGTCGATACCTCCAGAAGGGTTTCATCTTTTTCCACCGCATCCCCCACCTGCTTGTACCATTTGATAATGGTTCCTTCCGTCAGGCTCTCGCCCAGTTTGGGCATTTTTACATCAACAACCATCATTTATCTCCAGAATTTTCTTACCTGTTCATTGAAAAACATTCGATTAAATTTTTTCTAAAATTATTAAAATTATTGAATTATCGGTACGCATTCTTTCCCGATTTTACCTGGTTTGGTCGTCAACCAATTCATTCCTTTTTGTTCCACCACTCCCCTATCCCTTCACTGATTTACCACTTTTGCTTTCCCCAATAATATGGGTTTCAAGAATGTCATTTAGTAGAGCAACAGTTCCTTTAACGATTTCGCAATACGTGCCGGGGAGGGCAGTACATAATTTTCCAGACCGCTATTGTAGGGGATATGTGCATCGTGGGCAGCCACTCGCATCACGGGACCATCCAGATATTCAAACGCATCGCGGGCAATGCGCGCCGCAATTTCGGCTCCAAAACCACCGGTTAAATTTTCTTCGTGCACCACCAGCACCTTCCCGGTTTTGCGTACCGAATTCAGAATAGTCTCCATATCCAGAGGAATCATGGTACGCAGGTCAATAATTTCCACTGAAGGATTCAATTCACCCAGCATTTTTACCGCTTCGATGGAACGCTGCACCTGCATCCCCCAGGTAACGATGGTGGCATCTTCCCCTTCCCGTACCACCTGGGCATATCCCAGAGGAAGGAGGTAATCCGCATCCGGTTCCGGGCGGGCAGCAAACGATTGGCGATACAACCCTTTATGTTCCAAAAAAATAACCGGATCTTCCCCTCGAATGGCCGCTTTGAGCAACCCTTTAGCATCCGCCGCATTACTGGGATACACCACCTTCAGTCCCGGGATGTGCGAGAAGAAAGCTTCGGCATTCTGACTGTGGTACAATCCGCCGTGAATGTATCCCCCAACAGGAGTGCGAATAACTACCGGCGCTTTCCAGGTTCCATTAGAGCGGTAATAAATTGCAGCCAGCTCGTTGCGAATTTGCATGAA
>JALXCH010000517.1 GCA_026991005.1 Calditrichia bacterium
GTCCCAGGCGACGTAGTTACCGGTTCGGTCGTGGGAATGGTAGTTCTTCACCATTACCTGTACGGGACTGGCCAGGAAGAGGAGCAGCGCAATGGAGATGGGTACCAGCGAACTTAATTTTTTCTCTTTACTGAAATTGATGAACCATTCCACCAGTGCGGCTGCACCAATGCCAATCCACAAGGAGAAGGCGAAGAACGACCCCACATAGCTGTAATCCCGCTCCCGCGGCTGAGGATCGGGTTGGTTCAGGTACAAAATGATGGCAAATCCCGTCATGAAGAAGAGCACAAATACTGCCAGGGCATGCTTCCAGTCCTTTTTAAAATGATAGTATGCACCGAACAATCCCAGCAGGAAAGGAATTCCGAAAAACTTCCACCACAATACCCCGCCTTCACGTCCTTCTTCACCCAGAAAATTCCACAACAAATAGCGGATGTACATTTTGTTTACCTGATAGCGCCAGAAGAAATCCCACACACCTGTGTAGCGATCTCCGTTGGGGGATTCCCGTAGCACCTGGGCACGGTCGAGCGTGTGCTGTCCGTACTGTTCGCGCTTCAGGTAGCTAATAAAGCGTTCGATGTTTTCGGGATCGTTCTCATCGATGGTGGGATCCAGATTGGAACGGATGTAGATGGTCAAGTAGGTCGAATATCCCAGAACCACCAGCAATACGGTGGTTAGCACCAGGGAGAGTACCGGTTTTTTATTGTTCACCGCATACACGAGAGCCATAAGAATTGCCACAATGAAAATGAGCAAACCTAGAATACCTGCTTTCTCGGCAATTTGGGGAAGACCATTCACCAGTCCCGGGTAAATCATGGCCGTTAACATGGCGCCAATAATCACCATGTAGAAGAATGTCTGGGTGTTTACAGAATATTTTCGATAGTAGATGATCATGAAAACGGTGGGAAGTGCTAGAACGTTCAGCAGGTGGACACCAATGGCCAGCCCGACCAAGTACATAATCACCAGCAGGTAACGTTCGTTGCCCACTTCTTCCGATTTTTCGCCCCAATAGAGAATGAGCCATACCACCAGAGAAGTGAACAGCATGGAGGAGGCGTACACCTCCGCTTCCACAGCGTTGAACCAGAAACTGGTGGTGAAAGCAAAAGTGAGAGAGCCAATAATGCCCCCGATGTAGGGCACGTATTGCATCAGGCCATCGCGAACGTTTTTCATGTATTGTTTAATGAGAATGACAATAGTAAGGTAGGTGAACAATACCGTAAAGGCGGAGGCCAGCACGGAAATGAAGTTGACTCGTTTGGCGATATCTTCAAAGATCGGGAGTAGAGTGAAAATGCGCCCCACTAATAGAAATAGTGGTGATCCAGGGGGATGCGGTACCGCCAGCCGGTAAGAACAGGCGATGAATTCTCCGCAGTCCCAGAAAGAAACGGTTGGTGCAATGGTGGAAAAGTAAACCAGAAAGCTGAACAAAAATACAAAAATAGCCCCGAAACGATGAACTTTTTTAGTATCCATTAGCCAGTAACTCCCCTAATTTATTCTTTCATCAGTTTTTTCAGAACTGCAACGTGTTTTAAATCGGAAAAACGCCGGTGCCCGCGGAGAAAGTATTCCCATACGATGCTACCGGGATAAATATACCGCATGATCTCTTTTTCCGAGACTTTACGCTGTTTTTGAACCTCCCGTCGCTTGCGCAAAAGAAGAGGGAAATGGAACAGGTTCCAGAGGTAAGCGCGAATAATCGATAGTGTACCACCGGGATTACCACGCACCAGTTCTCCCACTGCCGCAAGCGCATCCAGAAGAAGCCGAAACAGCAATATTCTTACTAAATTAATACCTCCGGAGTTCTTGAACAAAAGGAAAATATTGTTTCGGTAATTCCAGTATATTTTGCGAGGATTTTCGGCGGAGAGGGTTCCGCCACCTTTGTGCCAGATACGGGATTGGGGAATACAGCGGATGCGATAGCCCTGGAGATGAATGCGCCAGCACAGGTCAATTTCTTCCATGTGCAGGGTGAAATCTTCATCCAGCAGACCGACTTCCGGGAGCACCGATTTCCGCAGGAAAAGAGCCGCTCCGCTGGCCCAGAAGATATCCATAGGCTGGTCGTACTGTCCCCGATCCGGCTCGGTGGTAAAGAACAATCTTCCCCGCAGAAAAGGGTAACCGTAGCGATCGATAAATCCTCCGGCAGCCCCGGCATATTCAAAGTAATCCCGCTGGTCCAGTGCCAGAATTTTAGGCTGAGCGGCTGCCAGGGTTTCATCTTTCTGAAAAGCTTCCACAATCGGTTCCAGGAATCCCGGATCCACTTCCACATCGTTGTTGAGTAAGCAAAGAATTTCTCCCCGGGCAATGCGAATTCCTTCGTTATTCCCCCGAGCGTACATGTAATTTTCCGGATTTCGGAGAATGACTACCTCCGGAAAATGACGGCGGGTATATTCCACACTTTCGTCGGTGGAAGCATTATCCACTAGAATAACCTCCAGTGGCGAATAGGTAACCCGGCGCAGGGAGGTGAAAAGCATTTTCAGATATTCCAGCCCATTGTAGTTTACCGTAATAATCGATACCAGTGGTTTTTCTTTCATTCCTTTGTCCGAGTTTATCCCTATTCGCATCACAATTTAAAGGTGTAAAATATCAGGAAAGACAGGAATTAATGCAAGAATAAAAATATACCCCTTTTGCGAGCAGGAAATTTCCAATACCCGGTTAAAAAAGAGCAATAAAAACCTCCTCAGGTTAGTTGTTATGTGAAATCAAAACCTGAAGAGGAAAACTTATTTCAGATGTTAAATTGAAAGCTCTTTCGCATTTATAGAAGTCTTTTGGTCTGGATTCGGGCACTTAACACCTTTGTGCGTCATATTAAACCAAATCATTCTCTGGATTGGTTTTTATTTTTTAGTGCGATTAGATGGAATCGGCATCTGTTGCAGAATGACCAATGGAGACGATTAAAAGGGGGAAGCGCTTGTTTTAGTTTAAGCAATTTCGCAATTCCCGGGATTGTCACACTGTATTCTCACGCTGGAATCTCTCGGAAGTGATGCCCGTGTTACTGAGTGTTTGAAAGATTTTGACAGTAGTGCTTAGTGGAGAATTAATTACCATGTTGCGGCTCAGCTTGTAAAGGAGAGGCTTCTTCAGCCCCTTGGAGACTGTCTCATTTTTTGTATAAATGCATGATTAAAGATT
This sequence comes from Calditrichia bacterium, assembly GCA_026991005.1. Next base: position 3,202 of record JALXCH010000517.1, read on the forward strand.
TAGTCTCCCTTCAAAATAAATCGCCATCTAATTTGAAGAGTAAAACATTCCCCGGTTTTTCCCCCTCAAATTCAAACAAAATCGTTGCTTCCCATTTCCTCAATTTGGCTTTTATATTCTCTTAAGGAATTTTTCTTTTAAAGCCTGGAATTTGGGATTTGAGATTTGAAATTTTATTTGAGATTTATGATTTGAGATTTGGAATTTCATTTTGAGATTTGGAATTTGAAATTTGGAATTTGATTTGAGATTTGTGATTTGGAATTAAAAATTCCGTTGTATCTTCGCACTTCATTAATCTTAACCCAACTACCTGACCCTGTCTTTGAATTTCAATTCCATTAAAACAGCTATGGTGTAAGGGAGAAAAATGTTATATTTGGAGTAACACCTTGAAATGGAGGAGGCAATGGTGTATTTTAAACGAGTTGGGATGGCCAATATGGGAATTATTCGGTATTGGAGGCATAATGAAGTGGCGTCTTGGAATTATTGTTATACTCGTTCTGGCACAACTGGGTTTTGCCCAGTATTTCGGAAAAAATAAAGTTCAGTATAAAAATTTCCACTGGTATTATATTCAAAGCCAGCATTTTGATATCTATTTCTATCCGGGAGGGGAGAAG
>JALXCH010000518.1 GCA_026991005.1 Calditrichia bacterium
ATCTTTTCCATGGCTGAAGGCCATGGGCTAAGTTCTGTCGGCCACTCCGTGGCCTCATCCCCTGCCAGACGATAATTTTTTTGGATGTAACTTCGATTTTTTAACCAATGTTGTGCATTCTTTTCTTTTCTTTTTCCTCTTTCCCTTTGTCTTTTGTCTTTTTTCTAACCCGGAGGTACGAAGGACACAGAAAAAAATTCCAAATGACAAATTCCAAATAACAAAAAAAAAACCGCCACGACCGCAGCGAGCGCAGCGATCACATTGAAATTCCAAATCACAAACTCTAAAATATCAAGCGTTAAATTAAAACATACAAATTATTTGTCAGGTTCTTTTACAACTGAATCAGACCTTTTTTTTATTCGTGCGAATTCGTGTGATTCGTGGTTAAATAATTCCTGGCGTTTTATAAGGGATCGACACGTCGCTCACAGAGCCCTGTCCGCAGGATCCTTCGGATGGGCGATGAAAATCGAGACATCCCTGACATTGCTCATCCGAGGGATACTGTCCCCAGGACTCTACGAGTGGATACCGGGAAGGATTCTACAAAAGTAAAGGTTCAAATTCCAAATAATCTAACAGGCTCTTTGCAAACCTAATTTAATTATTTCTCTTTTTACTTCGTGTCCATTCGTGTGATTCGTGGGCAAATATTAATTCTTTTAATTCGTGGGTAAATTATCATTCGAGCGATTCGTAGTTTTGTTGATTAGGGTGAACCCTATAATTCTAACAACCCAATTCAAAACTCTAAATTCAAAATTATTAATTATTTCTGTCGTCCCTGCGGGACTCTAAACGGTGGGTGTGGGATTTTCCTTTCCCATGGCTGAAGGCCATGGGCTAACATCTGTCGGCCACTCCGTGGCCTCGTATCCTGCCAGCCTGCAGTTTTTTGGGATGTAATTTAGATTTTTTGCCCGATAGTATCCTTTCTTTTCACTTTCCTTTTATCTTCAACGGAGGACAAAAAAAATTCCAAATGACAAAAAGTTAAAAACCGCAAAGTACGCAGAGAATGTGCAAAGAAATCCCAAATTAAAAATTCCAAATAACAAAAAATAAAAAACCGCCACGACCGCAACGAGCGCAGCGATCACATTGAAATTCCAAATCACAAACCCTAAAATATCAAGCGTTAAATTAAAACACACAAATGATTTGTCAGGTTCTTTTACAACTGAATCAGACCTTTTTTTTATTCGTGTCCATTCGTGTGATTCGTGGGCAAATATTAATTCTTTTAATTCGTAGGTAAATAATTCGTAGTCAAATGCTCATTCGTGTGATTCGTGGTTCTAATCATTTCAGTATTATTCAGATGAACGTCCTTTCCCCTACTCCCACTTTTCTTTCGAAACAAAAAATTCTTGATTGGCAGTAAAAATCCTATTAATATTGACCGGTCAGTCGGTCAAAATAAAGAGGTGCAATGCCACGCATCATCGACAAGGAAGCGAAAAAAGCACGCATTCTCCAGGCAGCCATGGAGGTGTTTGCCGAAAAAGGGGTCGCTAAAACCAAAATGACCGATATTGCCCTCGCCGCCGGTATCGGCAAAGGAACCATCTATGAATATTTCCGCAGTAAAGAAGAAATCTTTGCCGAGGCATTTAACGCCGTAACCCAACAGACCCTCTTTCATCTTCAGCAGGTGGTGCAGGAACCCGGGGATGCCGTTAACAAATTGCACCGTTTGCTGGAAATTTCGCTGGCGGAATTTATTGAGCAGGGAGAACATTTTCTGGAAATTATGATGGATTTCTGGGCCGAAGGGGTGCGCAACCGGGAACTGGAACTAATGCCCAACATCGACCTCAAAGCCCTTTACCATCAATATCGCGCCGCAATTATGCAGGTACTGGAAGAGGGCATCCGACAAAAACGCTTTCGTCCCATGGATACCCAGATCGTGGCTTCGCTCATTCTGGCTGCCATCGACGGATTACTCCTGCAGTGGACGCTGGATCGTTCGCTGTTTACCTTTCGCCAGGCAGGGCATGTTTTATTAGATGCGTTTCTCAACGGAATTCTTATTACCAACGAACGGGGAGAGGAAACATGAGAAACACGATAGTGAGTTTACTGGCTGGAATCATGATTTTTACCCTTCCACTAATGGCGCAGGACGCCCGGGAAATTGTGGATAGAGCCTACAAAAATGTGTACGGCAAAAGCAGTTACTCCGAGCTCACCATGACCATTGTTAAACCGGATTGGTCGCGAAAAATTTCCATGAAGATGTGGGCGATTGAACCGGATTACGCCATGATACTGGTTACCGCCCCCGCCCGGGATAAAGGCACCGTGACCCTGAAGCGCAAAAACGAAATCTGGAACTGGATTCCCCGGGTGCAGCGGGTTATTAAAATCCCACCGTCCATGATGCTGCAATCCTGGATGGGTTCGGACTTCACCAACGACGATCTGGTGCGGGAATCCAGCATCGTGAACGACTACCAGCACACTTTAATGGGACAGGATACGGTAAACGGCGAACTCTGCTACTGCATTCACTCCCTCCCCAAACCGGAAGCTGCGGTGGTTTGGGGGAAACTTATTCACTGGATTACCCAGAAAACGTTTCTGGAAGTAAAAATTGAATTTTACGACGAAGACGGGAATCTGGTGAAAACCATGTTTGGTACCCGCATCCGGAAAATGGGCGGGCGACTGGTACCCACCCATTACGAGATGATACCACACGACAAACCAGGACAAAAAACAGTGCTGGATTACCAGAAAATCCAATTCAACATTAAGCTGAAACCTTCTTTCTTTTCCTTGCAAAATATGAAACGCCTCCATTAAAAGTAACGGAGGATTGAGTGACAAAAAGGGAATAACCATGTATGCCATATTAAGCTGGCGCAATTTGTGGCGGAACAAGAAACGCACCATCATTGCTGCGGCATCGGTGTTTTTTGCCGTGCTCACCGCGGTGATGATGCGCAGTGCCCAACTGGGAACGTACGACTACCTGATTAACTCCACGGCGCGCATGTTCACCGGGCATCTCCAGTTGCAACAAAAGGAGTACTGGGACAAACGTTCCCTGGACAACACTTTTGCCATCAGCGAAAAGGAGCTGAAGTGGATGGAGGCACTCCCCCATGTGGTCAGCCTTTCTCCCCGGCTGGAAGCATTTGCTCTGATATCCCACGGTTCCCAGACCCGGGTAGGGGAAGTCATCGGAATTAAACCGCAGCGGGAAGCAAACCAATCCCGATTGCACCAACGAATCATTGCCGGGCGCTTTCTGAAACCCGGGGAGGAAGGACTGCTGCTGGCGAAAGATCTGGCGCGGTTACTGAATGCCGGAATAGGAGACAGCATCGTTTTGTACGGGCAGGGATACCACGGGCAAATCGCTGCAGCGCGGCTACCCATAGTGGGCATCCTGAACATGCCCTTCCCGGATCTGAATAAATCCCTGGTGTATCTGCCCCTGCGCACCGCTCAGGATGTATTCCTCACCGAGAATCGGCTCACTTCCCTGAGCATCGTGCTGGATTCGAACCACCATCTTAATGCCGTGGCAGCATCCCTCAAACACCATTTCGGAGAAAAATACGCCGTAATGACCTGGGAAGAAATGCTGCCCGAACTGAAACAGAGCATCCAGCTGGACAATGTCAGTGGTCAGATTATGCTGCTCATTCTGTACATGATTATTGCCTTCGGTGTGTTTGGTACTGTGGTGATGATGACTACCGAGCGCCGCCGCGAATTTGGTGTACTCATTTCCGTGGGAATGAAGCGCATCCAGTTGATGCTGGTAACCACCCTGGAAACGATTTTCCTTTCCTTCC
>JALXCH010000519.1:0-1743 GCA_026991005.1 Calditrichia bacterium
ACAAATATTTTTATTAAAAACAAGAAATGCGTGAAATATAGATTGAACTGTCTATCTAAAATTTTTATTTACAAAGAGAATACTTGAAATTGTAGAAGTAAATATTTACACATTGTTTTTTATCACCATACAAAGGGAAAAACCATGAAACCCCTATTCAATTGTTTCCTTCTTATATTGGTTCTTATTTCAGTGGTTAATTCCCAGACGCCAATTGGGTTGCTGCCGGTTGCTACCGATTCCACTAAAAACGAAATTGACCCGTATTTGACCCACTATTGGTACGATGGTCATTTTTGTTGGGATAGGGAAGCATCTTATACCGGTTTTAATTCTCCCATCTGGCTGATTTATGTGGAAATTGATTCTCTAAATCACCACCGGGTCATTGCCCGTAACATCTCTGTTGATTGGAACCACAATGTGAATCTCTCGGAAAAATTTGTAGTCTCGGACACCGCCAGCGTGGTAGAAATGCGACATCCCTTAGTGGAAAATTTTCTGGGAAAACCGGTGGCAATCTGGGAACAGTATGAAAATTCCCGGTTTCAGTTGTACTATTCTTTTGGAGTCGATTCGCTCTGGTCAATTCCCCAAAAAATCTTTGACAGTCCCATAGAGCAGCGTTCGGCAGTATTTGTGACCCACGAGGACTTTTCCCTGCCAGGGCAAAACGATAGTTTGAACTATCTCATTTTTATTTCGGACAGCACCATTCTAACATCCAGCTTAAAATCCGATTATTCCTGGCGGGAAGCGGATACGGTACTGAAGGCGCAGCATACGATAGCCAACCTGAAAGCCCGTCTGAGCACCAATAAAAACCTGTGGTTGATTTTCGATGAATTCCCGGCACCTGATTCAGTGGTACTGAAAGCCTGCGTTCGGGAGGATAGTTCCGGAAATTGGGTTGGTCCGTTCAATCTGCTTTCGACACATAACCCGACCCAGGCAAGTATCAATTTGCATGTGGATTCCTGGAATCACCACAGCCTCCGGCTGGGTTGGGTGGAAAACAAAACGCTTTATGAAAGAAACATCTGGTATGAAAACGGTAGTTTGAATTTAGATTCAATCTGGCAAATTCCTTTAAATCTACTCAGTTCTGAGGTAAAAATTGCATCTAATAATCTTCTCCCGGGCGGATGCGTTATTGCACCATCCCCCTGGTATTTTGTCGCCGAGAAAATAGATTCACTCTTTCGCCTGTCTTTTGTACCCGCATTGTTTAAGGAATATTGGTTCAGAGATTCGGTTGCTTTTATCGACAACATGACGGTGTCCGGCTTAACCAATGATCACTGTCTGTTAGGCTGGAATGAAAGAACATTCGACCAAAACGACATTTACCTGTACCTGTTTTATTTCTCTGTTGGTGGAATTGAAAATCCTGGAATCGGGCAGCCGCAGAGGTTTCGATTATTTCAAAACTACCCTAATCCCTTCAATCCGGTAACCAATGTGGAATTTGTAATCCCGGCAGAGGCAGGTACGCAAGCGGAATGGGTAACGCTGAGGGTGTACGATTTGTTGGGCAGGGAAGTAAAAACACTGGTTAACGAGTACAAACCGGCAGGGCGCTACACTGTGCAGTGGGACGGCACTGATGATGCCGGGCAGCCGGTTGCCAGCGGCATTTACCTGCTGCATTTCAAGGCAGGAAATTTCATGCAAAACCGGCGGATGGTGTTGATGAAATAGTTCCCTGAAATAATTTTAACCCGAGTTTGACAGTTGTTTTTT
>JALXCH010000519.1:1753-3818 GCA_026991005.1 Calditrichia bacterium
AAACCGACGGAAACTCAAACGATCAATTAAAGCATCCTCAGTTTGTGGATCACTTAAACCATACAGATATTGTAAAAACAAAATCTTTAGCATATATATCCCGAGTTTGACAGTTGTTTTTTAATAAATATCTGTTTATACTATAATTAGCTTTGAATAAAAATTGCTATGTTGTCACTACAAACTCAAAATTGTGGGCTTTTTGGCTCCTATGGCTTGAAAAATTGTTAGTTGTTCGGCATGTACTTTGGTCAACCCCCGACGGTTTCGCCCCTTGTTTTCCCATTCTACAACCTTAACCCGACGTAACCTTTCTATCGCTCGCTCCCAGGTCATATTTAAACTAACCAAGCGCTTTTCAAACAATACCGCCATCTGAAAGGCAATGAAACAGACCATCACATGGGCACGAATTCGTTTCTCCGTCCAGTGAAAATTAGGACGTAGCTTTAGGCTGTGCTTCAATTCATGAAAGCTATGCTCTACATAGCGCAAATCTTTGTAGCGCCGGACAATATCTTCATTGGAAGAGCTACGATCATTACTAATGACCAAAAACCAACCATCCCGCCGGGACTCGGCTTCTAACTCCCTGTCTAATTGCTCTATTTTGATCCCATCTTCGGTTAATTGCACCTTTATAAAACGCTTGAGATGTTTCCTGGCTAACACTTCCTTAATCTGGGCAAACTTCTCTTCATTCGAAATCCTTTTCGATAAAATCTCATCCACTAACTCGTAGAAGGATTTAAGACGGGATATGCGATTATGAAAACGCTTCCTTTTTGTCTCTTCATTAAAGCTGGCGATATAGCGAATCGGGCCTTCGATTATCTCTCCCGTATCCAGTTTTAGCGAACGTTCCCGAACCGTCTCATACACCGATTCTCCACTCTTTTCCCGGTGGGCATAGGCCTCCTCCAATACTTCCCGAGCATCTTTGCCCTGACGGGTACTCTCACCCAGAATAAATTCATATCCTTCTTTCAGCAGTTTCCCTAAATTTTTCCCACTCATAAACCCTTTATCGGCAACCACCTGAACCCGTTCTACCCGAAAACGCTTTCGGATATCAGCCAGCATCTCAAAAAGCGTACTCCGATCCACCGTATTTCCCGGAAACACATAGTGAGCTATGGGTATCCCATCTCCGGTCATCACCACACCTATCACAATCTGTTCCCGATCCGGACGATGATCCCGACTGTAACCATGACGGCGAATATCATCCTCTACCAGAGAAGCATCGGCCTCAAAATATGTGGAAGTCAGATCATACAGGCATACCTTTAAATCCTGATTAAAGAGTGTTAAAAATCTTCTGGCAATTTTTTGCTCTATTGCTTTTTTGTGCTCAATCAGAAAATCCATGGCCCGTAATAGATTCTCATACTTGATTGTATCTTTGTTAACCCCGGGAATATGCACCGTCTCCAGCCAGGTCAATAGTTTTAATTTAGAGCCCGGATCATCCAGACGATTAAAGGTCAGAGTTTTAAGATGAGCTTCCAGGTCGAACTGAATGTTTCTTTTCCGTGCTTCACTGGCAATAATCTGGCTCATTTTCAGTTCTTTCCACAGATGCATCAGAGCCCAGATCTGACCAAAATCTTTGACTCCATCGATATCACCCTCCAGGCTTTCTGAGGTCAGATTTTTGAGCCTTAGCAAGCTGTTGATGAGTTTTTCCACATCTTTTTCCAGGAATTTATCCAGAGGCCCCAGATGCAGGAGGATGCGGTGTCGCACCTTACCATCTTTGGTGCGATAGGATTCGGCGATTTGAACCGTTTTGTGCGTTTTTCCGTTTCTTGTTGAGCCGCTAATTTTAATAAACATAGCCTAATATAATAAATTCTGGAGGTAATGTCAAGTGCTATTTCAAACGGTGCATAGACTACACAAAGGTGTAAAAACGGGCTTCCGTGTTGCAGTTTTTGCAGTAATAATTAGCAATTTGGACTATTGGGGAAATAAACAACTGTCAAACTCGGGTTTTAATTCAACTTTTTTAAATTTTGAAGAAACCAAAAAACCAATTAAAAAAGGGGAAACAGGCATGTTT
>JALXCH010000520.1:0-8229 GCA_026991005.1 Calditrichia bacterium
CCCCAGAGCCACCGCCTGCAGATGGCGCGCTACGGGAGTAAGCATCTCCACCCGGTCGTGTCCGCGAATCCATCCCGGCATGCGAAAGCGTTCCGTTTCGGGACGCAGACCCATTTTGCGCAGTTCTTCCTGCAAAATGCGCAGCGCTTTCTCGTTGCTGGGAGTTCCTACCAATCTACCACCCGCTTCGTCGCACAGCTTCTGTAAAAAGGCATAGGAATGGTTCTGAAGGAATGCAGAACCGGCCAGCACCAGATCTTCCCCACCCCGCTGTGCCAGTGCCATTCCCACACTCCACAACACAATCATCCAGATGCGAATTAAGGTTTTCATAAACCACCTGTTATTTTTTCTATGTGAAATTTCCTGAAAACTATGCTCAATAGCCGCCACAAAGTGCCATTGAAGCCGGAACGTCCCATTTCAAAGTGTACCACTTCACAAAACCAAATATAAAACATTTAAACAGCATCCAAAGGAAATTCCCTGTACGGAAATTTTACCCGGAACGTTTGCCAGAGCGGATGTTACACCTCCAGCAGCAAACGCGTGGGATCTTCCAGCAGCTCTTTCACCCGCACCAGAAAACTCACCGACTCTTTTCCATCGATGATTCGGTGATCGTAGGAGAGCGCCACGTACATCATGGGGCGAATGACCACCTGACCATTCAGGGCAATGGGGCGTTCCTCAATTTTGTGCATTCCCAGAATAGCCGTTTGTGGGGGATTGATGATGGGAGTGGAGAGCAGAGAGCCAAACACCCCTCCGTTGGTAATGGAGAACGTTCCGCCGGTCATCTCCTCGATGGTAAGTTTACCCTCGCGGGCTTTCTGTGCCAGCCGCGCTACCTCCGACTCTATCTCCGCCAGATTCATCCGATGGGCATCGAAAATAACCGGTACCACCAGACCTCTGGGGGTGGACACCGCAATGGAGATATCACAATAATCGTGATACACAATCTCGTCTCCATCGATGGAAGCGTTGACCTCGGGGAACTCCTGCAAAGCCATGGTACAGGCTTTCACAAAGAAGGACATAAATCCCAGCTTCACCCCATGCTTTTCCAGAAAGGAATCTTTGTATTTCCGGCGAATATCCAGAATGGCGCTCATATCCACTTCGTTGAAGGTGGTAAGCATGGCGGTTTCGTTTTTCGCCGCCACCAATCGTTTGGCAATGGTTTTGCGCAGGGTACTCATCCTCACCCGGCGCTCTGTCCGTTCACTGCTTCTCCCGGTGGGGGGAGGAGCTGAAGCAGCTTCGGTTTCCGGTGGTACTGAAGGAGTTTCGGGAGCTGGAGCTGCTGCCGATGCCGGTTGCGTTGCCGTTGGAGCTTCCCGGCTTTCCTGCGACTGCTGTTCTTCAATCGCCCGTAGTACATCCTCTTTGGTGATGCGACCTCCCACACCCGTGCCGGTAACCCGGGATTCGCTCAACCCGGCTTCTGCCATCAGGCGCTGGGCAACGGGTGTGGCTCTCCCTGCTTCGCTGCGGGAAGGTGCAGAGGTGGTTACTTCCGCAGCTTCCGGAGGAGTTTCTTCCTTCACCGGTTCCGCCTTCTTCTCTCCGGTTGCCGCCTCGCTATCGATTTCGGCAATAACCTTCCCGATGGGAACCGTCTCCCCTTCCGGCACCAGAATTTTCAACACACCGGAATGTTCCGCGGGAATCTCCAGCGTGGCTTTCTCCGATTCTATTTCGCAAATAATCTCGTCGGTTTCTACCACATCACCATCCTGCTTTAACCACTGCCCAATGGTGACCTCGGTAATGGATTCCCCTACCTGGGGGACTTTTACTTCATATTTCATGGAACCAACCTCATTTATCGTGACATCCTGTTTTTCTTTAATTGAGGGTTCTGCGGATAACCCCTTTTTGGTTACTTCTCAAATACGTGTTGTAAAATTTCCTGCTGTTCCTTCACATGCTGCCGGTAAAAACCGGTGGCCGGGGTAGCACTCTCTTCCCGGGCAATAAACCGGAAGGGCATGATTTTCAACTTGCGCAAGAGGAAAGGTAGCGCGCCCATGTTTTCCGGCTCTTCCTGCACCCAGACAAATTCCGCCTGGCGGTAGCGCCGCACCAATTTCTTCAGTCCTTTTTCGGGTAAGGGATACAGCTGTTCCAGCCGCACAATTGCCACATCCTCTCGCCCTTCTTTCTCCCGCTTTTCCAGCAGTTCGTAGTAAATTTTTCCCGAGCAGAGGAGCACCCGCTTCACCCGGGAAGGACGGACGGTATTATCATCTATGAGAGGTTGAAATTCTTTTTGAGCGAAATCCTGAAGCGGGCTCACGCAGCGGGGATGCCGCAGCAGGCTCTTGGGAGTAAAAATGATGAGCGGTAAGCGGAAGGGTAACTTCATGTGACGGCGGAGAAGGTGGAAAAAATTAGCCGGGGTGGTGCAGTTTGCCAGCACCATATTCTTTTTTGCCGCCAGGGTGAGGAAGCGCTCGATGCGGGCAGAGGAGTGCTCCGGCCCCTGTCCTTCGTATCCATGAGGCAGGTAAAGTACAATCCCATTCATGCGCTTCCATTTGGCTTCGGAGCTCACAATAAACTGATCGATCACAATCTGCGCGCCGTTGGCGAAATCGCCGAACTGCGCTTCCCAGATGGTAAGTCCCCGCGGAGTGCTGCAGGCATAGCCGTATTCAAATCCCAGCACCCCATATTCCGATAGCAGGGAATTAAAAATATGGAAGCGCGCTCCCTGGTTTTCTGCCTGTTTGAGGGGGACAAACTTCTTTTCCGTTTCCTGATCAAGCACCACCGCATGGCGATGGGAGAAGGTACCGCGTTCGGAATCCTGTCCGCACAGCCGAATGGGTACCCCTTCGTGCAGCAGAGTGGCGTAAGCCATAAACTCCCCAATAGCCCAGTCTGCGGTGCGTTCTTCCAGCCACTGCTTTTTACGGCTTTCGTACAACCGCCGAATTTTATTGAATGCACGCAAATCCTCGGGGAGGGTGAATACCCGTTCGCCCAGCTGCAACAACGTTTCCTCCGGCACCGCCGTCCCCAGAGGTGTTTCGAAATCGTACTCCTGCCGTTCGCTCTCGTCGCAGGTGTCGCGGGTTACATGGGCAGAAATGGGTGCCTTTTTTTCTTTCACAACCTCCAGTTTTTCCTGAAGTAATGCCTTAAACTGCTGCTCCATCTCTTCCGCCAAACCCCGTTCCAGTTCCCCGGCAGCCTGGAGTTTCCGGACATAAATTTCCCGGGGATCCGGGTGCCAGGCGATGATGCTGTACAGCTTCGGCTGGGTGAAACGCGGTTCATCGCTCTCGTTGTGCCCGTATTTTCGGTACCCCAACAGATCGATGAACACATCGGTATGGAACATCTGGCGATACTCCATCGCCAGCTTGATGGTGTACACCACGGCTTCTACATCATCGGCATTCACATGGAAAACGGGGGAGAGAGTGACTTTTGCCACATCCGTGGAATAGGTGCTGGAACGACCTTCCAGAAAGTTGGTGGTAAATCCCAGCTGGTTGTTGATGATGAGGTGAATGGTACCACCGGTGTGGAAGGCTTTGAGCAGCGACATTTGAATCACCTCGTACACCACGCCCTGTCCGGCAATGGCTGCGTCTCCGTGAATCAAAATCGGCGCCACCCGGGAATAATCCCCGTGATAATTGGTATCGATTTTCGCCCGTGCCATCCCTTCCACCACCGGATCCACAGCTTCCAGATGGCTGGGATTGGGCGCCAGATGCAGCAGCACCTCCTGGCCCCGGCGGGTGGTAATGCGGCTGGTGTACCCCAGATGGTACTTCACATCTCCGGCAAAAACGCTGTCTGCATACACTTCCCCTTCAAACTCCGAGAAAATTTCTTCATAAGTTTTATTCAGGATGTTTGCCAGCACATTCAATCGTCCCCGATGGGGCATTCCGATGACAAACTCAGCAATTCCCATCTGGGAGCCTTTTTCGATGATGGCATCCAGCCCGGGGATGAGCGTTTCGTGTCCCTGCAGCGAGAAACGTTTCTGCCCCACATATTTAGAGTGAAGAAACTTCTCGAAAACCACTGCTTGATTCAATTTCTCCAGAATCCGGCGTTTCTCTTCCAGGGAAAAACGCGGCGTGTTGCGTTCGGACTCCATGCGGGTTTTCAGCCACCACACCCGTCCCGGCTCCCGGATGAACATGAATTCCGCACCGATGGAATGGCAGTAGGTCTGGTTCAGGTGCTCCAGAATTTCCCGCAGGGTGGCGGGGCCCAATCCAATTTCTTCACCGGCCTGGAAAACCGTATCCAGATCGGATTCGCTCAAACCGAAATTTTCGATATCCAGCGTGGGGCGGTATTGGCGCCGGGTGCGCACGGGATTGGTTTTGGTAAACAGGTGTCCCCGCGTGCGGTAGGCCTGGATGAGATTGAGCACCTTAATTTCTTTTTGAATATGCTCCGTGTCCACACCGGCAGGTGCTTTTCCTTCGGCTTGCAGGGCAAATTCAAATCCCTCGAAAAACTTGCGCCATCCGGCATCCACGCTTTCGGGATTCTCCCGATATTTTTGATACAACGAATCGATATATTGGGGGTGTGATTGGGTCAAATAGGAGAATTTGTCCATTTTATTTTAAATTCCTTTTTTCTTTTAAAAAACAGACCATAAGTTCTGCAATTCCAGAAGGAAACGCAACTATTATCGAAAGATTATCGGCATTCACCAACCTGTGTTTCAAAATTTTGTTGCCGGAGAAATTTAAATGACATTGCTTCCGGGTGGGTTTTTCATCCCAATTATTATTGTATTGATTTTTCCAGAGCATTTAATGAATCGGGTTTCTGGAAATTTGGGATTTGTCATTTGGGATTTGGGATTTGGAATTTTTCATTTGTTATTTGGGATTTGTCATTTGGAATTTCTTTTCTCATTGCGTCCTTTGCGCATTCTCTGCGTACTCTGCGGTTATTCTTATTTAACCGCAAAGAGCGCAATGTAGGCGCAAAGAGCGCAAAGATTTTTGAATGTATAAATGCAAAAAAAATTAACCGCAGCGAAAAATATTTCTGTGCATTTTAACCATATCGTGAGATGTTCCCTACCAGAAAATACCAAGAATACCATGAATTCAGGGGAAGGTAAAACACCGAAACACCCGTCCCGATAGGGACGGACTGCAGCTAGCCCACAAATTTCATTTGTGGGAATGAATGCCCAAACCCAAATTTCCCCGTCCCGGATGGGACGGGGTGAATGGGATACCGTCGTTAATCATTTTTTGTCAATTGTCCATATGTGACAAAATATTTAATGATTGGACCTTTATTCCCATATTTGAAAATATGGGCTATTCGCACCCCATCGCTCCGCGATGGTTCTTAAAATAACGGGCATTTAAAATCGTCCCGACAGGGACGAAATGCTCCTAGCCCACAAATTCATTTGTGGGAATGGATGCCCCAACCCCAATTTCCCCGTCCCGGAAGGGACGGGGTGAATGGAATGTTCCTTTTCTATGCGCAGGTTAATTTAAACCACAGAGAACACAGAAGACACTGAACCTACCGAAGATAATCACCGCCGTGTTATTATTAGTGGAGCGAAGAATCTCTAAAAATTTGGTTAATTTTTTTTAACCGCAAAGAGCGCAACGGAGGCGCAAAGAGCGCAAAGATTTTTGAATGTATAAATGCAAAAAAAATTAACCGCAGCGAAAAATATTTCTGTGCATTTTAACCATATCGTGAGATGTTCCCTGTCAGAAAATACCAAGGATTCCATGAATTCAGAGGAAGGTAAAACACCGAAACAACCGTCCCGCAAGGGACGGACTGCAGCTAGCCCACAAATTCATTTGTGGGAATGAATACCCACACCCAAAATTTACCCGTCCCGGTAGGGACGGGGTGAACGGGATGTCCTTTTTTTGGATGCGCAATTTAATTAAAACCACAGAAGACACAGAAGAAACACCCCCCTGTCATTCTGAGCGAAGCGCCAGCGGAGCGAAGAATCTCTAAAATTGTGGTTAATTTTATTTAACCGCAAAGTGCGCAATGGAGGCGCGAAGAGCGCCAAGAAAAAACAATAATTGTTATATTACTTGCGATATCTCTGAACTTGGCCATTTTTAGAATTTGCCTTTTTCGATTTAGAATTTGTTGTTTATTATTCTTTTCTCATTGCGTCCTTTGCGCATTCCCCTACACTCTTGGTCACTCACAGAGCCCATTGTACCGGAAGCCCGTTTTCCGCTCGCAGAGTCCTTCGGACAGGATGCTGCGCACGGGCAGCATCCTGCGGAGCGTTCTCCGCAGTTATTTTTATTGAATCGCATCAAATTCCACCTTGCCAGGAGCATAATTTTTTATTATGTTTCCCAGAGGGAACAAAATTACAAAATATTGACAACCTGAAGGAAACATACAATGATGAAAGAAATCCTTAAAACTCTCATTCTCCGCTTTCAGGAAACGGGGATTCCCAACGACCTGGTGCCACGGGAATTTGACCTCGCTCCCCTGCAGGAAACAAAAAATGCCGTGGTTATCACGGGTCCCCGAAGAGCAGGCAAAACCTATCTCATGTTTCAAATCATGCAGGAAATGCAGCTGCCCCTATCGGAGATTATCTACCTCAATTTTGAAGATAACGTGCTGGTGGATTTTACCCCCGCAAATTTCGAGGACATTTTAACTGCTTTCAAAGAACTTCATCCTGACAAGAAACCGGCATTGTTCTTAGATGAGGTGCACGTTGTTCCCCGTTGGGAGTTGTTCGTCCGTAAACTGGTGGACAATCGTTTTAAGGTGTTTGTTACCGGTTCCAATGCCCAATTGCTGAGTAAAGAATATGCTACCCATCTCGGCGGCCGCTATCTGGAAACCCAGATCTTTCCGCTAAACTTCCGGGAATTTCTGAAGTTCAAAAAGGTTCAGGTGGATTCCAACATTCTTTACTCCGAGCAACGATTCCGCGTGCTTTCCTTATTCGAAGAATATGTAAACTTTGGCGGATTTCCGGAAGTAACCCTGGCACAGAATCCGGTTCTAAAAAAGAAATTGATCGATGCCTACTACAAAACGGCCTTTTTTCGGGACATCGTGGAACGCTTTAAAATCAAAGATGAGACATTATTTGAGATTGTTTTGAAGAAAACAGCGGAAAATATTGGCCAGCCGTTTAGTTTTCGTTCCATACAAAACAAGCTCCGGCCCCTGGGTTATTCGGTTAGCACCAAAACGATTATCAAATACTTCGATTACGCCATTCAGGGTTATTTGTTAATACCTTCGAATCTTTTGCGGGAATCGGTAATCTCCAGAGAAAAAGAGCGCAAGATGTATTTTATCGATAACGGTTATTTGCAAACCTTTTACATTTCCCGGAATATGAGCAAGAAATTGGAAAATACCGTTGCCACGCATCTTTTCTTTCAGGGACAGTCCTTGCAATATTTTCGCAATTCTCTGGAAATTGATTTTGTGTTGCAGGGTAAAATCCCTTTACAGGTGAGCTACACCTTATCCGAACCGACCACCCTGGAAAGGGAAATTCAGGGATTGATGAAATACCTTGAATTTGCAGGAAGTAAGGAGGGCTACATTGTCACATGGAACGAATCGCAGACCATTGAAAACAAAGATAAAACCATTCACATCATCCCGGCCTGGTATTTTTTGCTTTTTGGAATGCCAGAATAGATTGGGGAGTTTGTCCGTTCTTCACCCTCGTCTATGGCGAGGGTTCGGAATAACAGAAACACCGTCCCCTGTCATTCTGAGCGAAGCGCCAGCGGAGCGAAGAATCTTTATTGATTTTATTTAACCGCAAAGAGCGCAACGATTTTTTAAAGTCTAAATGCAAAGAAATTAACCGCAGCGGGCGCAACGTACGCAACGAAAAATATTACAGTACATTTTAACCATATCATGAGATGGACTCTGCCAGAAAATACCAAGGATTCCATGAATTCAGGGGAAGGTAAAACACCGAAACAACCGTCCCGACAGGTGCGGCATGCCACTAGTCCATAAATTCATTTGTGGGAAGAAATGCCCAAACCCAAATTTCCCCGTCCCGGATGGGACGGGGTGAATGGGATATTCCTTTTCTGAATGCACAGTTTAATTAAAACCACAGAAGACACAGAAAACACAGAAGATACTCTCCCCTGTCGTTCTAAGCGGAGCGCCAGCGGAGCGAAGAATCTTTATTGATTTTATTTAACCGCGAAGAGCGCAACGCAGGCG
>JALXCH010000520.1:8239-12462 GCA_026991005.1 Calditrichia bacterium
TCTAAATGCAAAAAAAAAATAAACCGCAGCGAGCGCAACGTACGCAACGAAAAAGATTTCTGATTTTGATTATTTTTTGGAATTTGTGGTTTGGGATTTGTGATTTGGAATTTCCTTTCTCATTGCGTCCTTTGTGCATTCTCCGCGTTCTCTGCGGTTAATTTTTTAGAACCGCAAAGTGCGCAACGGAGGCGCAAAGTGCGCCATGGGTTTCATTTTTCTATCATTCTAAGCGGAGCGAAGAATCTCTATCCGCTGCGCTTGAGATGCTTCGGCTCTCGCCAAAGGCGGGATCCTCAGTATGACACACGGCACTTCCCTCCTGTCATTCTGAGGAGTTCCGCGAAGCGGACCGACGAAGAATCTCCTCCTCCCATCTGTATCCTACGAAGGGGATTCTTCACACTCGCCTGTGGCGAGGGTTCAGAATGACAGAAACACCACCTTCCTGTCATTCTGAGCGAAGCGTTAGCGGAGCGAAGAATCTCTGAAAATGTGATTAATCTTATTTAACCGCAAAGAGCGCCAAGGAGGCGCAAAGTTCGCATAGATTTTTGAATGTTTAAATGCAAAAAAATTAACCGCAGCGGGCGCAACGTACGCAACGAAAAATATTACAGTACATTTTAACCATATCGTGAGATGTTCCCTACCAGAAAATACCAAGAATACCATGAATTCAGGGGAAGGTAAAACACCGAAACACCCGTCCCGATAGGGACGGCATGCACCTAGCCCACAAATTCCATTTGTGGGAAGAGAGGCCAAACGAAAATTACCCGTCCCGGATGGGACGGGGTGAATGGGATATTCCTTTTCTGAATGCACAGTTTAATTAAAACCACAGAAGACACAGAAAACACAGAAGATACTCTCCCCTGTCGTTCTAAGCGAAGCGCCAGCGGAGCGAAGAATCTGATAAAACTACCGTTGATTTTATTTAACCGCAAAGAGCGCAACGCAGGCGCAAAGGGCGCAAAGATTTTTGAATGTTTAAATGCAAAAAAAAATTAACCGCAGCGGGCGCAACGTACGCAACGAAAAAGATTTCTGATTTTGATTATTTTTTGGAATTTGTGGTTTGGGATTTGTGATTTGGAATTTCCTTTCTCATTGCGTCCTTTGCGCATTCTCCGCGTTCTCTGCGGTTAATTTTTTAGAACCGCAAAGTGCGCAACGGAGGCGCGAAGTGCGCCATGGGTTTCATTTTTCTATCATTCTAAGCGGAGCGAAGAATCTCTATCCGCTGCGTTTGAGATGCTTCGGCTCCCGCCAAAGGCGGGATCCTCAGCATGACACACGGCACTTCCCTCCTGTCATTCTGAGGAGTTCCGCGAAGCGGAACGACGAAGAATCTCCTCCTCCCATCTGTATCCTACGAAGGGGATTCTTCACACTCGCCTGTGGCGAGGGTTCAGAATGACAGAATCGCCCCCCTGTCATTACGAGCACAGCGCCAGCGGAGCGAAGAATCTCTAACGCCATTAACGAGTTGATTCCACGTCCATCTGCCACCCTGAGCGCGGAGCGCCCGGATTATTAGCTAACCGGGATTTTTATTTCACCATCCCCTGGAAAATCGCTGCGCTCGCTGCGTTCCCTAAAAGGTTCAATTTGGACGTCGTGTTTTTTTTGGGAAACCACTCTTTGGAACTTGGAATTTGGAGTTTGTCATTTGCCCTTTTTCCTTATCCCAGCAGATTCCCGGTAATCTCAGGTTTTTCTGCCAGAGTTTCGTCAATTTTAAAGGATTGGCTCTCCACCGCCACCAGTTTTTCCCCTTCAAAAATAAAATCGGTTTTCCCTAGGTAAATTCCGGCAAATCCCACCTGCAGAATGCGGGTGGTGTATCCGCCCCGGGAGCGAATAACATCCGGTTCTTCCATGAAGGTGTGGGAATGCCCACCCACAATCCAATCGATGCCGTTAACCTTGTACGCCAGATCCTTATCGCCGGGATTCCCTCCCCAGGGTTTGTATCCCAGATGCGAGAGCACTACCACCAGCGAACATCCCAGATCTTTGCGCAAATAATCCACTACAGATTGCACCGGTTTGAACGGCTCTTGATAGGTGACTCCCCGATGATTCTGCGGCGCCACCAGATCGGTAAAATTCACACCCACACCGGTAATTCCCACTTTAATGGGACCCACTTTCCGCACCACAAACGTTTTTATCCGATCTTTCAGCGGGGTATCATCAAATCGATAGTTGCAGTTCACAAAATTGAATCGGGCGTAATCCATCGCTTTCACCAGCGCACCCACGCCGTTATCGAATTCGTGGTTCCCCAGGGTACTCACATGATATCCGCAACGGGACATGGTCTGGTATTCCACCTTCCCCTTAAAGAGGTTAAAATAAGGGGTTCCCTGAAAGGCATCTCCCGCATCCAGCAACAGTGTGTAAGGATTTTGCTCCATGACGCGATCCACCAGGGTGGCGCGCCGGGCAATTCCTCCCAGCCCCTGATATTTCCCTCCATCCATGGGAAAGGGATCGATGCGGGAATGGGTGTCGTTGGTCTGCAGAATGGTTAACCGAAAGCGTACTAACTCCGCGGAAGATTTCTTCACCCAGAAGTGCGGAAATTGCAACGCCACACTTCCCATCAAGGCAGTGCGCAGAAAATCTCTTCGTTTCATGGGTAAAACCTCACCTTAAAATTCAATCACATGCACAAAAAATGAATAAACAATTTGGTACCAGTCTAATCCACCAAACTTCTGTCCCCTGAATATGTGAGTCTCTCCATTTCCGTTACCGTATCTTTCCATCACTTCATCGCTGGCACTTCAGATTACTCCGGAATTGCCGGTAACCCCCACTTTTCCTGATATTTAAGATAGAGATTTTTGGGGAGCTGCACCAGCACCGGGAAATAATGCTGTTTTAACCAGTAAACAATCCGGCGTAAATTTTCCGGCTCCATGGCCGTACATCCGGCAGTGGTTTCTCCGGGAGTACTCCAGTTATGTAAAAATATGCAGGAACCGGCTCCATTTTTAACAGGGGATTTATTGTGTTCCACCACCACCCCAAGCTGGTACCAGATTCCCGGATGCCACATTTTCTCCGAACTTTTCCAATCCACTGTATCCACTTCGCTGCGATTTACCATTTGATTGTAGTATCGGGATTGGGGATCATCCACACACTCCACCCCTTCCTGAAGATAGAGGTAAGGGTAGGTAAGTCCCGGCAGCGAATCGGGCGGAAGTTGCCCGAAAGCCATCCCCAGCCGAAATACCCCGGCGGGACTTTTTCCATCGCCTTCCTTTTTGAGGGGCATTTGCGATTCATCTATTTGATGCAGTCCCCTGCCCCAGGCCAGACCGTTTCGCCCAATGCTTACGGGAAACGGGTCTTCAACCGGCATCCAGGGATGTTCGGCATCCTGGCGCTGGTAGCGGTACAGCGTTCCCTGGTTCGCATCGACCGAAGGGGTAATCACTAAAATTAATTGTCGGGTATCAGCGGGAATGGGCCGGGGAGTTCCATTCTCTTCTTTAAAACAGCCAGGGAGAATTAAAAGTCCGGCTAATCCCAGAACAAACAAATAAGACCATTTTTTCATCGAAATTTTCTTCCTCATTTGGATGGTTTCTCATGGAAAATAATTCGCCCTTCCACCCGGGCGGTGATGGGTTCTCCGCGAGCATCCCATTCTTTGATTTCATCCAGAATGGCGTCCCGCAGCTTGACTCCCAAAAATTTCCGGGGTGCTTCGCTTAACACCTTCAACTTGCGGCGTCCGGGAGATGAGAGATAATCGGTGGTCACCACACGATATATTTTTTCGGGATTAACGGGTTTTCCCAGTACTAAAATTTTCGTCATCCGGTCGCCGGTAAATTCCAGATGCAGGCCGGAAATGCACTCACCGTGCACCTCGCCAATTTGCTTACCCAGCGCCATTATTTGCAACCCCGTCATATCCAGCACTACCAATTCGTTTTCGAACGGCATCACTTCGTACACTTTTCCCAGAGTAATGGGCCCCGCAGGAATGTTGGTGCGCAAACCGCCCACGTTGGTAATGGCGATATGCACAGTATCCCCTAACTCCAGCGCTGCACGCCTGCGCATTAAGTCCGCCACGAAATTGTTCAGGGGACCTTCCGGTTTCTTCCGATACAATTCCACACCCGCATGTCCCACAATCTTCCCCATCACCTGATTCAATTCCTGGCGGTAGGGAGCAATCAGCTCTTCCATGG
>JALXCH010000521.1 GCA_026991005.1 Calditrichia bacterium
TATTACATATTAATAACCAAATAATAAAAAAAGCAGCCCAGAAATTTCCAGGCTGCTTTTAATCATGTAAAATGTAGGAAAAATTTTACCGTACCAGCATCACTTTTATGGTGTGAGAATAAAATTCATTTTTCATTACCACAAAATAAATTCCGCTGCTCACCTGTTGGCCGGCATCATTATCTCCAGACCATACCACCTCATAGCTTCCCGGAGCAATGCTTCCATTATAAAGGGTTTTTACCTTCTTCCCCTGGGGAGAATACACCTCCAGGTGCATTTGAATAATTCCCCGGGAATTGGAAGGAATATCGAAACGAATGGTGGTAGAGGGGTTAAAGGGATTGGGATAATTAGGATACAACGCAAAATGCTCCGGAACAATCCCTTTACTGTGTACCGAAGCTCTCTGCTCATTGGGAGTTACCGACAATGGTCCATGGAAATTGCGGTGACCATTCAAATCCACATCCGCTAATTTGTACCAGTAGGTCAAACCATTTGCAACCAGCTTG
Source organism: Calditrichia bacterium (assembly GCA_026991005.1). Next base: position 516 of record JALXCH010000521.1, read on the forward strand.
TCTGTAAATTGATAGGTATGACGTCGGTTAGAGGAAAGGTGACCTTCCAGTTCTTTGTTGGTGGTGTAATCAGCAATTTTAATGAAATTGCCATTGGGATAGTTGGAACGCCACACTTCAAATCCCAGATTATTGACTTCACTGGCAGTTTCCCATTTCAGAATGGCCTGATTATTCCCGGCCAGTACCTGGAAGTTTTGCAATTCCACCGGCAAACTTTGATCAGCTCCCAGGGTTCCGGGCGATCCTTTATCCGCAGTTCCTCCGCCAGAACAAGAGGCTGTGTAGGTGGGTTGACGGGAAGTAGAAACGGTCCAACTGGCAGGATCGTTATTATCCCAGGTAAAATTAATCAGTGCAATTGAAGCGCACTGATCGAGAGGTGGCCAGGCGGGATCATGGTCATTCCATTCTACTCGATCCACTTCGATCCATCCACCTGCTCCATCCGGTTTTTCCAGAATAATAGCATCCGTTCCGTGTAATTGGAAGCCTTTGTACTTATAATCGCAGGTATAGCCGCCGTTGATAGCCGGATCCGATTCCCGTCCCAGCACCAGAAAGCCCTTTGCCGGAATAACGACAGATCCCACATGGTCAATAACATGGACATTCGAATTGTTATCCCGTATGCGCCATCCACTGATATCAATCGGGGAATTTGTGCTATTCCAGAGTTCAAACCACTCCCCATCACCGTCTGCCACACAGCAGGTGTGTACCGCAATTTCCGTAATAATGACCTCGCTGGGCCACTGAGCGAATAAAAATACTACAAAACTTAACAGTAACACAATAACATATCTCATAGGTACCTCCCATTTAATTGGTAAACTTTAATAAATTAAATAGGTTTATGCATATCCATCTAAGGCAATAAATTCCATTAGTACAATAATTCCATTGCCTATAGTTCCGGAAATAAAGCATTTCCGGATTAATGGATCCGCACTTACCTTGTTAAAGCTCCAAATCCTTTTGTGGGAATATTGTTGAGATCAGTAACTAACGCGTAAAATATAAAACATTTTACCTTAGAAATCAAATATTTTTTTTGAGATGGGATATTTTTTTCGGTTTTCAGAGAGTGAGGATAAAATGAAGAAGAACAAAAAAGATTCAATCAATTCGATTGGGATTGTTCCAGTAAAACTGACAAATGCCCCGGTAGGTGGCAATCCAGAGGTAATCTCCATCCAGAAGTAATCGGCGGCAGACGTTATTCAATAACCCGTCGGCTATGGTGAATAAACGCCAATATTTTCGTTCCCGATCGTATTTGAGCAGTCCCTGATCGGTACTTACCCACACACTTTTTTCATTTACGGCCAGGTCTTTAAACGGTCCGGGCAGTTCCAGCCCCAATTGAGGGAATCCCTCCCACCGTTGCGTTCGGGTATCCAGCCAGAAAACACCGCCGGGGGAGGCAAACCACACTTCTTTACCAAACACTTCCACGGCAGTTACCGGTACATCCTGAACCGCTGTTTTTGCCGAAACCGCCACCCATTTGCCCAACGGTGTAGTGGAGTAAAAAATGCCACGATTGGTTCCAATCCAGATGGTGTCTCCCTGGACGCCAATCTGGTAAATTGTCGCCAACCGCACATTTTTCGCCTTGGCACGTTTGATTTTTGTAGAATCCAGAGGAAGAAGATTCAACCCGTCGCGGGTGGCGATGAGCAAGGTATTTTTCCAGAGAGCCAGATCGGTAAGTTCCATACTGGAGAGCCCGTGTTTCATGGTAAAATTACGCCAGCGATCTTCCCGCTTGTCGTACAAACTCAATCCGTAATCGGTAGCAAACCACACCGAATCACCGGTTACTTCGATGTCGAACACATTGTCGCTGGGCAGATATGCCAGCCAGCGTGCCCGGAAATATTCCCAGCCACCGTCTCGATCTCTCCAATGCACAATGCCGGGACGCCCCGGTCCCGGTAACGGCTCTCCCCCAATCCACAAATCATTATTCTGGAAGCGCACCACGCGTGGTGCAATGTGGGTAAGTCCAAATGGTACAATATCCATCCGCTGAGAAAACATATTGCCCACTCCCACACCCAAACCTTCAATCACAAACCAGATGCGTTCCCAGTGGTCTTTCAAAAATCCGCGAATGGGGTACTCATCGAAATAATCGTCCATCACTCGCCATTCGCCGGTAATGGTATAATTCCCATTGGCAAAAAACTGTGGGAGCAGACTCAAATATTCTTCCGGGTAAAACACATTGTATCTGATGTTTCCTCCATTGTTCGGGGGATTGGTAGGTGGCGGGACCTCATTCCAGAAGCGTGCCTGGGAACTACAATACCATTCCTCCTCGGCAGGTTTAAATACACAGGTATCGTCCCGGGTAAACGCCCACAGATATCCGGTACGGGAATCGTAGCGAACTTCTTTGATGAAATTGTTGGAGAGTCCATTGCTGGTAGTGAACGGATAATCCCAGTAATTCTGGTACAACTGATAGCGCAATATCCCTCCCCCAAATGTTCCAAAATAAATGTAATTGGAACCTACAGCAATAGACGTGACGTTAGTGCTTTCCAGATAACTAATCCAATCATCCAGGGCATAATGCATGCGCCGTTGGTGTTCGTTCGCGTAGGTCTGGGTGCGAATATACTGGGCAGACACCGGGTGCCAGAAGAAGAGAAAAATTAAAAGCGAAATTCCAATAATCCCTTTATGCCTTTTCACCTTCACCGAAAATTTTTAATCCCTTAAATGTTAATAAAGCAATACTTCAAATTAAAATAGTACTGAATTATTCCCCCATGACTTTAATAATAAGGCGTTTGCGGCGCTGCCCATCGAATTCCGCATAATAGATTTGTTGCCAGGGACCAAGATCCAAATGTCCATCGGTGATGGGAACAATCACTTCGTGATGAATCAACAAACTTTTTAAATGGGCATCGCCGTTGGTTTCGCCCGTTCGATGATGGCGATAGTTGATGTTGAACGGAGCCAGTTTCTCGAGCCACTCGTCAATATCCTGGATCAACCCCGGTTCCGCATCATTCACATACACACCCGCAGTGATGTGCATGGCACTAACCAGTACCATCCCTTCTTTTACCCCACTTTTTTGCACCACCTCTTCTACTTTGTCTGTAATGTTAATGTATTCCCGTTTCCGCGCTGTGTTGAACCAGACATATTCAGTGGCAAACTTCATAGGTCTCTCCTCATTTTCGTTTAGGGTAAGGAATTTGTCTGAAGACGTTTGAGAATTTGCTGATAGATGACCCGCTCGCAGCGGAACTGAATCTC